>DAHWNE010000227.1 GCA_027340195.1 Acetobacteraceae bacterium
CGGCGGCGAAGCGGCGGGCACGCATGTCGCCGGCGATCAGCAGCAGGGTGGCCGCGTCGTTGCCGGGCAGGCGGCGGGCGAGGGTGGCGGCCTCCGGCGTGCCGGCCATCAGCGCGGCGGCGAAGGCGCGGCGCAGCAGCAGTGAATCCTGCGGGCGCCGGGCCAGCGCCTGGGTGAAGTAGCGGGCGGCGATGCCGGGATTGCCGCTGGCGAGCGCGAAACTGCCGTCGAGGAAGGCGGTGTCGGCACCCAGCGGGGTGGACGCAGCGGCGGCCAGGTCTGGCCGGGCGGCGGCGAGGAGGGTGAGGGCGAGCAGGGCGGGCAACAGGACACGGCGCATCGGGATAGGATACAAGCCTAGGGTCCGGGCCGCCATGGCTTTCGCTGGCGCCGGCTTGACCGGCCCGCTCCCCCACCCGCACATGGTTTTTATGTCGGACCCATTCGTCATCCCCCAAGACCCCTCCGCCGCCGCCGCTATCGCCGGGATCGCCGAGGATCTTTCGGTGTTCGACGATTGGATGGATCGCTACCAGCACATCATCGACCTCGGCCGGGCGCTGCCGCCGTTCCCGGAGGCATGGATGGACGAGGCGCACCGCATCCAGGGTTGTCAAAGCAAGGTGTGGCTGGCCGCCGGCATGCGCGACGGGCGGCTGTTCCTGGCCGGGGCGTCGGACGCGGCGATCGTGAGTGGGTTGGTGGCGCTGTTGTTGCGCGTCTATTCCGGCCGCGCGCCGGCCGAGATTCTGGCCACCCCGCCCGAGTTCCTGCGGGAGCTCGGCCTGATCGAGGCGCTGTCCACCAACCGCGGCAACGGCATCGCCGCAATGGCGCGGCGGATTGCGGCGCTGGCGGAGGAGGACGCTTGACGCCGGCGCCGTCCCGCCCAAGCCTGTGGCCATGAACGACGCGATCGCCCCCGACGCCGTCAGTCTCCACCAGGGGCTGCTGACGATCGATACCCATATCGACATCCCCTGGCCCTCCGGGCCCGACCCGTTCACCGATGGCCCCCGCAAGGTCGATCTGCCGAAGATGATCCGCGGCGGGCTGTCGGCCGGGTGCTTCGTCGCCTACGTGCCGCAGGTTCGCCGCGGCATCGCGGCCGAGGACGCCGCGTTCGACCGCGCCAGCGGCATGTTGCGCGCCATGGCTGCCATGGCCGGCGCGCGCCCCGACCTTCCGGCCCGGCTCACCCTGACCGCCGACGCGATCGTTCAGGCCCATGCCGACCGCGTACTCGCCATCATCCCGGCGGTGGAGAACGGCTTCGCCATCGGCACCGACCTGCCACGGCTGCGCGCGCTGCACGCGCTCGGCGCGCGCTACATGACCCTGACCCACAACGGCCACAACGCGATCGCCGATTCCGCCAACCCGCGCGCCGATCTGGGCGAGCGTCACGCCGAGCACGGCGGTCTGTCCGGCTTCGGCCGGCTGGTGGTGGCCGAGATGAACCGGCTGGGGATGCTGGTCGATGTCGCTCATGTCTCCCGGCTGGCCATGCTGGACGCAGCCGAGGCGTCGCGCACGCCGGTGTTTTCCTCCCATTCCTGCGTCGCCGCTTTGTGCGATCATCCGCGCAACATGGATAATGGCCAGTTGGATGCGCTGCGCGACGTGGGGGGCGTGATCCAGATCACCGCCGTTTCCGCCTTCCTGCGCGCCAACGCGCGGCCGGAGCAGGTCACGGTGGCCGATTTCGCCGACCATGTGGACTACGCGGTGCGGCGGATCGGCATCGCCCATGTCGGCATCTCCTCCGATTTCGACGGCGGCGGCGGCTTCTCCGACTGGAACGACGCCGCCGACGGCCCCAACATCACCGCCGAACTGCTGCGCCGCGGCTACGACCGGGAGGCCCTCGCGCTGCTGTGGGGCGGCAATTTCCTGCGCATCCTGCGCGAGGCGGAGGCCGCTGCCGGATGATCCCGCGCGTGCGCCTGCCCGACGGCACCGAGGTCCCGGCGCTGGGCCAGGGCACTTGGCATATGGGCGAGACGCGCGACCGTGCCGCGGCTGAAGCCGCCGCCCTGCGCGCCGGTATCGAGGCCGGCATGACTCTGATCGACACCGCCGAGATGTATGGCGACGGCGGCGCCGAACGGGTGGTGGGCGAGGCGATCTCCGGCCAGCGCGACCGAGTGTTCATCGTCAGCAAGGTCTATCCGCACAACGCCTCCACCGCCGGGGTGGCGCGCGCGGCGGCGGCCAGTCTCCGACGGCTGCGGACCGACCGCATCGACCTCTATCTGCTGCACTGGCGCGGCGCCCATCCGCTGGCCGAGACCGTGGCCGCGTTCGAAACGCTCCGCGCGCGCGGGGACATCCGCTTCTGGGGCGTGTCGAATTTCGATGTCGCCGATTTCAAGGAGCTGCCGGAGGGCGCCGCCTGCGCCACCAATCAGGTGCTCTACAACCCGGAACGGCGCGGGATCGAGTTCGACCTGCTCCCGTTCTGCCGCGCCCGCGCGATGCCGGTCATGGCCTATTCGCCGCTCGGCCAGGCGGGGCGGCTGCTACGTTCGCCGGCGCTGGCCGCGGTCGCGGCGCGCCATGGGGCGACGCCGGCGCAGGTGGCGATCGCGTGGTCGTTGCGCGACGGCAGCACCATCTGCATCCCCAAGGCGGCCCGGCCGGCGCATGTGGCTGAGAACGCCGCCGCCGCCGCGCTGCGCCTGACCGCGCAGGACCTGGCGGAGATCGACGCCGCGCATCCGCCGCCTTCGCGTAAGCAACCGCTGGGGATGCTGTAGCCGGCCTCAGCGCCGCCGCCTTCGTGCCCCTCCGGCACCGTTCGGCCGCAGCGCTGCGGCCATTGCCCGCCGTACCGCGGCCGGGCCGAACTGCCGCGCCACCAGCGCCATGCCTTGCTCGCGCAGCACCGCCGCGGCCGGCTCGGCGTGCAGGTGGAGGATCAGCGCCGCCAGCCCCGCCGCGTCCTCGGCGATCAGCCCGCGCAGCGCCGGGGTCAGCCGCAACCCCTCGGCCGCCACCGGGGTCATCGCGCAGGGCAGGCCGGCGGCCAGGGAGGCGAGCACCTTGCCCTTGATCCCGGCGCCGAAGCGCAACGGCGCCACGGTCAAGCGGATCATCTCGAACAGCCCATCCAGCCGCGCCAGCGGCCCCAGCACCTGGATGCGCGGGTCGGCATCCGCCGGCCAATGCGACGCCCAGCCCTCGCCCACCAGATAACAGGGGACGTCAGGCGCCTCGGCCCAGACCCGGGGCAGGATGTCCTCGCGCAGCCAGCGGGCTGCGTCGGCGTTCGGCGCGTGAGAGGGCGCGCCGATCAGCGCCATCCCCCGCCGCGCCGCGAACGGCAGGCTGACCGGCCGGCCCGGCTGCGACCATGGCACCACATGCACCCGCGCCCCGGGTGCCTCGCGCGCCAGGTAGCCGGCTTCCTCGCTGGAATGGGTCAGCACCGCGTCGGCTGCGCGCATCGCCGCCAGTTCGCGCGCGCGCAGGATGCGCGCCTCCGCCATCAGCCCCAGGTCGCCAGCGATGCGCGCCTGCCGTTCCAGCCGCAGATGGTGCAAATCCGCCACATTATACAGGATGCGTGCGCGCGGTTGCAGCCGCCGGGCCAGCCAGGCGTAGGCTTCGGCCTGGGCCAGACGGTGCAGATAGATCAGGTGGTAGCGCTCCGACGCGGCGCGCAGCGCCTCCTCCACCGAGGCGAGCTCGGGCAGTCCCAGCGCCTGCACCCCCAGCGCGGCCAGCGGCGCGGTTGCCTCCTCGGTCAGCGCCGGCTCGTCGGCACCGATCGCGTCCACCGTCCAGCCCAGCGCGCGCAACGCCTCGATATGGCTGACCAGCGCGACCGAGCCGGCATCGCGGTCAGGCCGCGGGAGCCGCGCGTCGATCACCAGCGCGCGGCCTGCGGGCCCGGGGGTTACCGCCGCCACGCGGGCGCGCAGCCGGGCGCTCGCCTCCCGCAGCCCGGCGAGCAGGGCTGCGGCTTGCGCGGGGTCGGTGGCGCGGTCCACCGCCGCGGCCAGCATCCGGCGGGTGACGGCGAGCGTGTCCGGCACCGCGACCGGTTCCAGCACCCGCGGCGCGCCGGGCAACAGCGCGCCGTCGGCCGCTCGCCGCACCGTGATCTCGTGGCGGCGGTCCAGGCTGAGGGGAACCGGCAAGCTGACCGAGAACCCGTGGCGCCCGTCGCCGATGCCCGCCGCATGTAGATCCTCGCGGAACCGGTCGGCCGGCAGACGGGCGACGAGGCCGCCATCGACCAGCACCTCGAGCAGCACGGGATGCGCGCCGCCGTCGCGGGCCCAGCCGTCGATGCGGTCGGCGGCGGGCGGGTCGAGGAAGCCTTCCAGTGGCCCCGGGGTGGTGGCGGGGCCGAGCCCGGCGCGGGCATCGATGCGGGCACGGATCGCCTCCAGTTGCGGCCCGGACTCCAGGCGCGGGGCGCAGAACCGCCAGCGCGCGGTGGGCGTGCCATCGTACTCGGCGGCATTGTGGAACATGCCGCGGCTGTCGCAATCGACGAAGCTTTCCGCCGCTGCGCCCTCGGCCAGCAGGATGTCGTGGCTGTCCAGTTCGAGGTGAAAATAGCGGATCGGGTCGATATCCGGGCAGCGGAGGATGCTGGCCTGGTTGACCAGCAGCTCGGCCGGCACCAGCGCGCCGTCCAACAGCAGCGCGTGCTGGGGGGAGACATAAAGGTCCCGCGCCGGCACGCCCTCGGCCAGCGCGCCGGCGCGGATGCGGATGGGCACCACCTCGCGGTTGCCGGCGGCGAAGGCGGCGGCGAAGCTGCGCCGCCCGATCCAGCGGATCGGGCGGGCGGCGCCGGAGTGGGTGATGACGAGATCGCCCGGCGCGAGGGTTTCCACCGCGCGTTCGCCGCGGTCGGTGAGGATGTGCGTGCCGGCGAGGTAGCAGGGCGTGGAATCCGTGATCGCGGTGCTGGCACCGCCGGGCAGGGCGGCGAAGTGGAACGTGTCGTTGGCGAAGCTCTGGGTGGGATCGAAGGCCAGCGCCAGGGTGGTGCCGGTGGCGAGCGTGACCTCCAGCGTGTTGCCGGCCGTCATCGTGCCGGACGAGGCGGTGCCGGCGAGCACGATGGTGTCGCCGGGCAGGAAATTGTCGATCGTGCCGGCGAAGCCGGTGGGGTCCGACAGCCGCAGCACGCCGGCGGCCGTGGTGCCGGCGAAGATCACATTCTGGCCGGCCGCGACCCTACCGCATTCACACATCTCCCTCCTTGCGCGACTCCATCGCCCCCTGACTCGCTGGCGAGGCGATCTCGGAGTCACGTCTCATGCCCCGCCGG
>DAHWNE010000236.1 GCA_027340195.1 Acetobacteraceae bacterium
GCCGCGGGCGCGAGCACGGACGCCTACCGGCCATCCGGGGTTAGCAATCCGCTCGACCCCACCAACCGGTATTTGCGGCTGCACGCGCTGTTTACCGGCATGATGGGAAAATTCCTAAGACCTGACGGTTTCGGCGCGGTCGGGGTGCATGGGATTTTCGACGCTGCCTATACCCAGGTTGGCGACTATCTTGTGCAGCCGTCGGGGGCCACCTGGTTCATTGCGTCCCAGGAGCCCTTGCTGCCGGTTCTCTGCATCCGAACCACGCGCGTGGTCTCATTCGCGCGGGCGACCGCGCCGGCGACGACGGGCGTGAATGGGTATGGGGGGGTGACCGCGACCACGACCACCCCGTTGCTCACCAACTGGCCCGCCAGCGTGTTGGGCGCCGCCGGCGGAGGATCGCCCGCGGCGGAACTGCCGTCCGATACCTCGGTTCCGTATTGGACCGTGCTGCTGCCGGCCTTTCCAGGCGTCGTGCTGCTTCCCGCCGACCTGATGACCGACGATCTGGGGCGCAACGCGGTGGTTTCGGCGGCCGAGCTGACCGGCCTGGGCTGGCGGCTGACGGTCAAGCAGGCGACCACCTGATGGCGGACCAGGCAGATGTGGAGACCGCGCTGGTCAGCCTAGTCGACAGCGCTCTTTACCCGAACGGCCCTGGAACCGCGAGCGTGCCCGGGCCCGATTGCCGCATCTACAGGGGATGGCCCAACGCCGCGGCTTTGGATGCCGACCTGCGGGCGGGGAAAGTCAACGTGACCATTTACCCGGCGCCCGGCACCGGCCGGGTGAGCACCCGGTATGTGCAGGCGTGGTCGGGAACGCCGGCGACGCCTGGGCTGACGGTCTCGGTGGTCGGAAATGTCGTCACCTTCGGCGGTGTCGGCGGACCCGGTCAGGTTGCGGGAATCGCCATCGACGGGGTGGCCTATGCCTATCGGCTCCAGCTGGGGGACAATCCCGCGCTGGTGGCGGCCAATCTGGCGGTGCTGGTCCGCCCCGTTCGGCCGGCGCAGGTGACCGGCTCGACGTTGAGCCTGCCCGGCGCGGGGCTGGTGCTGGCCCGGGTGGTCGCCGATGCCCCCGCCCAACAGGAGACTCGGCGCCAGACGCAATTGTTCCGTGTCACCTGCTGGTGCCCCACGCCGGCCATCCGGGATGCGACCGCCGGTGCGATCGACCTTGCGATGGCGCAGCTTCAGTTCATCACCCTGGCAGACGGAACCGCGGGGCGCCTGATCTATGGCGGCACTTCGGTATTCGATCAGTCGCAGGACGCCTTGTTGTATCGACGCGAACTTCTCTACAGCGTCGAATATGCGACGATTCTGACACAATCCCAGTCGGCCATGCTGTTCGGATCATTGGGCGTGAATGCCGGCCAGTTCTTTGCCTGACGATGCGACGTGAATTTCGAGAGCAGGAGAACCCATGACCATCAATCTGGTCGTTGTGCGTCCGTTCGGCGGATTCGCGCGCGGCGACGCAATCACGGACGCCATCCGGATCGCGGCCATTCTGAAAAGTGAACACGCAACGAACGTCGTACGCGTCATCGCGCCGACCAGGAAGGACTGAGCCATGCCGATCGTCCAGCAGGGTGATATCAATACCACGGCGCTGGTGGTACCCGATCTCTATGTCCAGATCGTGCCGCCGCAGAACCTGGTGCTCAACGGAGTGCCCACCGATATCGTCGGGGTCGTCGGCAGCGCATCATGGGGGCCGATCGGCCAACCGGTGATCGTGGCCACCATGGCGGATTATGCGCAGGCATTCGGGCCGATCATGGCCCGCAAATACGACATGGGGACCCAGGTCGCGACCGCGGTTCAGCAAGGCGCCCAGAACTTTCGATGTGTCCGGGTTACGGACGGCACCGACGCCGCGGCGCAGTCGATGGTGCCGGGCACGGCGTTCACGTTCACCGCCTTGTATACAGGATCACTCGGGAACCAGATCATGCTGTCCCTGGGGACAGGGTCCAAGCCGGCAACCTGGCGTCTGACGGTGACCATGCCGGGGCTTCAGCCGGAAGTGTATGACAATATTGCCGGCACCGGTGCGGCGTTCTGGACCGCTTTGGCAGCCGCGGTGAACTCCGGCCTCGGCCCTCAGCGGGGGCCGTCGCAACTGGTGGTTGCGAACGCCGCCGGGACCAGCCTGGCGCCGACAGCCTTCTCGCTTGCGCTCGGAACCGGGACGGCGGGGGCCGACGGCGCCATCAATATCACCGCGGCGGTTCTGGTCGGCAACGACATCCCGCCAAGGACCGGCATGTATTCCTTGCGTGGCCAGGGCTGCGGGCTGGCGTTGCTTGCCGACGCCGATGATCCGTCGCAATGGACGACCCAGGCCGGGTTCGGCCTGGACGAGGGGATCTACATGGTCCTGACCGGGCCCGCCGGCGACACGATCCAGAACGCCGTGACGGTCAAGGGACAAGCGGGGTTGGACAGCTACTCCGCCAAGCTGATGTTCGGCGACTGGCTGTGGTGGTCGGATCAAGTCAATAACGTCATCCGCCTGGTCTCGCCGCAGGGATTTGCCGCCGGGCGGCTGGCCAATCTGTCGCCGGAGCAATCCAGCCTCAACAAGCCGCTGTATGGCGTGATCGGCAGCCAGAAGTCCGGCACTCCGGGCTCGGGGCAGAGCACGTCGTACTCGGCGGCGGATCTGGGGGCCTTGTTGTCGGCCGGAATCGATGTGATCTCCAACCCGCAGCCTGGCGGGGCCTACTGGGGGGTGAGGGGCGGCCACAATTCCTCGTCAAACGCGGCCCTGAACGGGGACAACTACACCCGCATGACGAACTACATCGCCGCCACTCTCGCCGCGGGGATGGGGCAGTATGTCGGCCAGGTGATCAACACCAGCCTGTTCCAGAGGATTCGCGCGACCCAGTTGAGTTTCCTGCAGAACATGCTGGGCCAGGGTCTGCTCGGGAGCACCGACGGTTCCCTGCCGTTCAGCGTGGTGTGCGACATCTCGAACAATCCGCCAGCGCGCACCGGGCTCGGATATGTGCAGTCGGATGCGCAGGTTCAGTATCAGGCGATCAACGAGAAGTTCATCGTGAATATGGAAGGCGGGCAGACGGTGCAGGTATCCCGACAGACCCTGCCGACCGGACAGCCGGCGTAAGGAGGCGAAATCATGTCATTGACGAATTTCTCGGTCGGGCGCGACACTCAGCTGGTGGTGATGGGACCATCTGGTCGGGTGGACCTGTCTCATGTCACCGGGTTCGAGGCGCGGCAGGTGACCCAATCGGTGCGCGTCAGCCGGCTCGATGGGACGCCGCTTGGGGTTGAACTTCCGAAAGGATGGGAGGGCAGTTTCGATCTGGAACGCGGAAGCTCGGTCGCCGATGACTTCATCGCCGCGGCCGAGCAGCAATACTATACTGGTGCGATCGTCCCGGCCGGCACGATGTACCAGTATGTGACCGACACGGACGGATCAATCTCCACCTACCAATATGACGGCGTGATCTTCAAGCTGGCCAGCGCCGGGCAGTGGAAGGGCGACAACAGCGTGAAGCAGACGCTGGACTTCTTTGCTTCCCGCCGGCGGAGGGTCTGATGACGCCGACCGAGACCGTGCTGGCGAATTCGCATGCGTCGGCGGAAGTTGTGACGGCTGACGGACGGAAAATCTCGCTCCGCCAAATTCACGCGCTGGATCGTCTGCGCCTGTTCAAGGCGGCGGGGCCGGTTCTGGCGCAGAACCAGCCATGGCTGGGCATGGCGGCGCTGGCCTGGTGCGTCACGGCTATCGACGGTGTTCCGGTTCCGACGCCCGGCAATGAGGCGCAGATCGAGGCATTGATCGCCCGTCTGGGAGACGAGGGAACCGAGGCAATCGCGACCTGGCTGGATGCCGAGGATGATGCGGCAGAACGACGGTCCGACCCGGGAAACTGAGCCGGCACCCCGACCTGATCGATTGCCTCTACCTGGTCAGGAACGGGGTGCCATTCGACGTGGCATTCAGCCTTCCCGATGACGAGCGCATCGCATTCGTGGTGGCGCTGGGGAGCCTGGACGGGCGGCGGTTCGACTGGAACCGGATGGAGTGGGACGAGGAACCATGATTTCGGCCGATGGCCTACATGCGCTGTGTCAGACGCTCGAGCACCTTCGAGAGGGGGACGCGGGATCATCGGTTTTCGATGACGTTGCGAAGACGCTTCAATCCGCGGTCAAGGCCAGATTGTCGCATGTACCGGGCGAACAACATGATGCACCTTGGCTCCGCACCGGTGCGCTGCGCAAGTCGATCGGTATCGGCGTCGCGGCCGACGAGGCCGTGATTGGGTCGAATGATCCCGCGGCGTTGGCGCAGGAATTGGGAACGCGATGTGACCCTCCGCGCCCCTTTTTTGCGCCGGTGGCGGCTGAATCGGCGCCGAGCATGGTCGGCTTGGTCGCGAACAAGCTGGCGGCGCTGCTGGGAGGAACCGTAAGGTGATCGACGCCTATACAATCGGGATTCGCCTGGCACTCACTGACGATGTGTCGGCGGGTGTGGCACGGATGCATGGCAGCCTCGCCGGGCTGAATCGGGCCACGCGGGCGACGGAACTCAGGATCGCGTCGCTGAGCGAACTGACCAGGCGCGGGATGGAAGCAGCCGAGGCAGGAGCGCGTCGGCTTGGGCGAGGCAGGAAGACGAATTGGGTAGCGCCGCGGCGTAACCGGCCCTCGGCCGAAGCAGGATCACCGCCGGCAAGCCCGCCGGTGCGCGTTGTCCGCTTGTCTGCCACGTCAACGGGAAGCCCTGGCCGTCGCGATCGGCTGGGCCCTGCTGGCGCGTGGAGCCCGGTGAGAGAACGTCGAGGGATTGCGACTGCCAGCAAGCACGAAGCGAAGCGATCGGGGCGGGTGTACCGGGAAACTCTTCCAATACGCGGCGCGTCGAAACGCGACCGGGTGATTCTATCGAGCCGCTATGCCGGGGTCCGGCCGGATCGGCTGGTAGCGAAGGGTGTCCCCGAGAGATTTCAGTCACCGCACAGACTCAGATTGCAGATCGCCTCCCATCTGGAGCCTGATAGAAGCCTCAAGCATGCGCGGCTGGCTGCGTCTGCCAGGAAAAGCTCCGAACGCGGCGGCGCCCGACCAAGCCTTGACGCGGGCGCTCGAGCAGCTGCCACTGCGCGTGCGAACCTTGCCAAGCCTGTGCCGGAAAGCCGATGGGCGCGACGGCCTGCGATCGCAAGCGGCGCCGCTGCGCGGGTGAGGCCAACCCCTTCGGTCTCCATGGGTGTGCCTTCACGGCCCAGCATGGCGGGCCCGGGTACCGTCTCACCCGTCCGTGCAAAATGGCCTTCACGATCGGTTGCGCCCGGCGCGACGCTGCCGAAGCAGCGAGCGATCACACTGCCCGCAACCGCGGCGCCGCCTGCGGCCGATCCGGCCTCTCCGGCCGTCCCGATGGAGGCGGAGTTGATTTTGGATGGGGTGAGATTTGGCCGGTTGGTTTCGGACCTGGTGGCGCGAGAGCTGAACCATCCGCAGGCGGGATATTCCCGTCCCGATCCCCGGATTTCGCCGATATGGCCAGGTCCGGCCTTAGGTTAAGGAAGAAATGGACACAATCCGCATAGCCTGCCGGCTGGTGCCTGTCGGCGGACAGGTGGCGATGACCTTGCGCGGCTGGTCAGAGCTGGTGATTCCGGTGAGCGTCATCAGGCGCAGACACGTCCGTCATAGCAGCGAGGCCGGTAAAACAAGCGGCGCGACCGGGCAGGACCGCAACTCGGGGAATCTCGGGGTATCGCACCGCCATGCTTGATG
>DAHWNE010000249.1 GCA_027340195.1 Acetobacteraceae bacterium
GAGCTGGCCTCCCGCCCCGGGCCGTACCGGGAATTGCTGCGCAAGCAGGGCATGGAGCCGTTGCCGCTCGCGGCCTAGCCGGAGAGAGCCGCGCGGAGCGGCTCTCGCATCCGGCCGTCTTGCCCGCCGCGTCCCCGCACCGCACACTCCGCGGCGCACCGAAGGGGGAAACGCCGCATGTCCGCCACCGTTCGCTTCGCCGGTCTCACGCCGCTGCTGGCGCCGCGCTCCATCGCCATCCTCGGCGCGTCCAACGACGCGACGCGCATCGGCGGACGGCCGATCGCCTTCATGAAGGCGGCCGGCAAATTCACGGGCCCGATCTGGCCGGTGAACCCCAACCGGACCGAGGTGCAGGGCCTGCCCGCCTATCCCTCGGTGGCCGCGCTGCCGGCAACCCCCGATGTCGCCATCATCGCCGTGCCCGCCGCGCTGGCCGAGCAGGCGGTGGAGGATCTCGGCGCACGCGGCACCAAGGCCGCGGTGATGTTCACCGCCGGCTTCGCCGAGGTCGATGCGGCGGGGGAAGCCGCGCAGGCGCGCATGGTGGCCTCGGCGCGCAAGCACGGGATGCGCCTGCTCGGCCCCAACTGCCTCGGCGTCTTCGACGGGCGCACCGGATACTACGCGACCTTCTCCTCCTCGTTCGATTCCGGCTGGCCGGTGCCCGGCCGGATCGGCATTGCCTCGCAATCCGGTGCCTACGGCACGCATCTCTATACGCTCGCCCGCAACCGCGGCATCGGCGCCTCGCTCTGCATCATGACCGGCAACGAGGCCGACGTGACGGTCGGCGAATGCATCGGCTGGTTGGCCGAGAATCCGGAAGTGGACGTGATCGCCGCCTATATCGAAGGCATCCGTGAGGCACCCAGCCTGATTGCCGCGTTCGAGACGGCCCGTGCGGCGAAGAAGCCGATCGTGATGATGAAGGTGGGGCGCAGCGCGCTCGGTTCGGCGGCGGCGAAGTCGCACACGGCTTCCATTGCCGGCGACGACGCGGTGACCGAGGCGGTGATGGCCGAATTCGGCGTCTATCGCGCGCGCACGTCGGAGGAGATGCTGGATATCGCGCAGACCGCGACCCGGCGGATCTATCCGGCGCGCAACACGCTCGGGATGATCACGCTCTCGGGCGGCGCCGGCGTTCTGGTCTCCGACGTTGCCGAACAGCTCGGGCTGGCGATGCCGCCGATGCCGGAGGAGGCGCAGGCGCGGCTGAAGGGGCTGGTTTCGTTCTGCGCCCCGCGCAATCCGGTGGATGCCACGGCGCAGGTGGGCAACGATCTCGCGCTGCTGGAACCGTTCTACGACTCCGTGCTCCGCGACGGCGGCTACGCCTCGGTGCTGGGGTTCTTCACGATGGTCGCCTCCTCCCGCCGCTGGCCTTCGATGCTGGAGGTCCTGAACCGGGTGCGCGCCCGCTATCCCGATCGGCTGCACGTGCTGTCGGCGATCGCGCCGGCGGAGGTCACCCGGGCGATGGAAGCCGACGGCTGGGTCTGCCACGAGGACCCGAGCCGGGCGGTGGTGGCGATCGCCGCCATGGGTCGGTTCGGGGCCGCCTTCGCCGCGCCGACACCTGCCCCCGCGCCGTCGGTGCCGCCGGTCTCCCTGCCCGCCGCCACGCCGTCGGAGGCGGCGGCGAAGCAGCTTCTGTCGGCGGCCGGGATCGCCTGCGCGCCCGAAGCCGCCTGCGCCGATCCCGCCGCGGCGGTGGCGGCGGCGGAACGGTTCGGCTTTCCGGTGGTGCTGAAAATTCTCTCGCCCGACATCCTGCACAAATCGGAAATCGGCGGCGTGCTGCTGGATGTCGCGGATGCGGCCGCGGTGCGCGCCGGCTTCGCCACCTTGCTGGACCGCGCGCGCGCCCATGCGCCCACCGCGCGGATCGAGGGTGTGCTGGTGGCCAAGCAGCTCAAGGGCGGGGTGGAATGCATCCTGGGCATTCACCGCGACCCGGTCTTCGGCCCGATCGCCATGTTCGGGCTGGGGGGCGTGTTCGTCGAGGTGCTGAAGGACGTGGTGTTCCGCCGCTGCCCCTTCGGCGAGGACGTGGCGGAGGCGATGATCCGCTCCATTCGCGGCTTTCCGCTGCTGGATGGGGCGCGCGGGCGGGCCCGCGCCGACATCAAGGCGCTGGCGACGATGCTGGCGCGGCTGTCGGCCTTCGCCGTGGCGGCAGGCCCGCGCCTGGCCTCGGTCGATCTGAACCCGGTCTTCGCCATGCCGGAGGGGCAAGGCGCCTTCGCGGCGGATGCGGTGGTGGAGGTGGCGCCGTAGCCCCGGCTACGCCTCCGGCCAGATCACCGCCCGCCGGTAGAGATGCCAAGTGGCGTGCCCCAGCAGCGGGATCGCCACCGCCAGCCCCAGCAGGAATGGCAGGCTGCCCAGCACCAGAATCGCCGCGACGATCAGGCCCCAGCCGGCGATCATCGCGGGGTTGGCGCGCGCCGTGGCCAACGAGGTCGCCAGCGCGGTTTCGACCGAAACCCCGCGATCGACGATCATCGGGAACGAGACCACCCCGGCCACCAGGGCGGCAGCGGCAAACCCAAACCCGGCGGCGTTGCCCAGCACCAGCAGCGCCCAGCCGGCCCGGGTGCCGAAGACCGCGGCCAGCAGGGCGGCCACGGAGTGCGGCGCGACGGGCCCGAGGGTGAGCAGGTAGAGCCCCTCGGCGACGATCAGCCACAGCACGAACCAGGCGGAGAGCCCCAGGCCGAGTTTGAGGATCTCCGGGAAATAGGGCGCCCGGAAGACGCCGAACGCATTCCACCACGCGACGGGCTGTCCGGCCTCCCGCCGACGCGACAATTCGTAAAGCCCCACCGCCGCGAATGGCCCCAGGAGTGCGAAACCGGCCACCAGCGGGAAGATCAGCGCCACCGTCCCCGCCCCCGACGCGAGCCGCCCCAGCACCAGCCCGACCACCGGGTAGAAGGCACAGAGAAACAGGTAATGGGTGGGATCGGCGCGGAAATCCGCCCATCCCTCGGCCAGCGCGGCGCCGAGATCGGATGGGGCAAGCCGCGCGATCGCCAGTTTCGGCGCCGGGTGGACGACGGCGGGATGCGGATGCAGGGCGCCGCGGAGTTGGTCCCAGCCCCAGACCACCGGGTTGCGGGCAGGCGTGCCGACCGACATGTCAATCCTCCCTCACGGTTGCGCGAGGTCGCGGGACGGCGCCTCGCGGTGCCGTTGCATATGGGAAGGAGTCTTCCCGGGGAAAGACCTGGGGGAAGGGCTACCAGATCCGGGCGATGCCCCGGCCGGAGAAGGCGGCGTCGCCGGAGACCAGCGCGAGCCCGAGTGCCGCGGCCTGGGCCAGCAGCATCCGGTCGAACGGGTCCCGATGCGCCCAGTCCAACGCGCCGGCCGTTCGCGCCTCCGCCGGGGTGATCGGCAGCGCCGCGAAGCGGGAGCGGCGGAGCAGGTCGTCGAACTGGTCGAGCACGACCGTCGCTTCCGGCCATTTGCCGAGCCGATGCTTGGTGGCGAGCTCCCACGCCGAGGCAGCGGACACATGCGCGACCCGTGCAGGGTCGGCGATGGCGGCGCGGGCCGGCGGGGTCAGGCGCGGGTCGTCGGTCCACCACCAGATCAGCGCATGAGTGTCCAGTAGCAGGCCGGCCGGGGGACCGCCGGTCGGAACCTCAGCGGGACCGGCGGCGATTACTCCCACAGCGCGACGTCGTCCGGATCGAGCGGAGCGAAGGCGGCATCCGGCACGGCGAGCCCGCGCAGCAAGCCGGGCGTGCGCGGGGCCGGGGTGGAGAGCGGCATCAGCCGGGCCAGCGGTGTGCCGGCGCGGGCGATCAGGATCTCCTCCCCGGCGGCGGCGCGGTCCACCAGACGGGAGAGCTGGGTTTTGGCGTCGTAGATGTTCACGGTCTGGGTCATGGCACGGAAACGGTTGGCGAAAGGTGAACGGAGCGGACAAAATCCAACATCCCATAAACCAGACCAGATGGTCTGGTCAAGCTCGGCGCAATCGCTCCTCCACCAACGCCAGCGCCGCGGCAAACGCGGCGTCCGGGTCCAGGGCGGTCGTATCCAGCAGCGCCGCGTCCTCGGCCGGACGGAGCGGGGCAGCGGCCCGGGCCGCGTCCATCGCGTCGCGGGCGCGCATGTCCTCCGTGACCCGCGCCAGCGATACGGCGGCGCCCTTGGCGGCCAACTCCGCGTGGCGGCGGCCGGCGCGGGCATCCAGACTGGCGGTCACGAACAGCTTGGCCGTCGCGTCGGGGAAGATCACCGTGCCGATGTCTCGCCCGTCCAGCACCGCCCCGCGCGCGGCGGCGAAGTCGCGCTGGAACGCCAGCAGCGCCGCCCGTACCGCCGGGATGGAGGCGACCGCGGCGGCGGCGGCGTCTGCCTCGGGGCCGCGCAGATCGGTCCGCTCCAGGTCGGCGGGGCGCAGCGCCCGCGCGGCGGCGGCGGCGCTCTCCGGGTCGGCGGGGTCGCCGCCCGCATCCAGCACCCGCCGCCCCACCGCGCGATAGAGCAGCCCGGTGTCCAGATAGGGCAGCCCCAGGGTCGCGGCCAGTCGCCGTGCCAGCGTGCCCTTGCCCGCCGCGGCCGGGCCGTCGATCGCGATCACCGGGCCGGTCATGGCGCCGCCAGCCGCGCGCCCAGCCCGTTCATCAGCGCCACGAACCCGGGAAAGCTGGTGTCGATGAAGCCGGCATCGTCCACCACCATCCCGGCGCGGGAGGCAAGCCCGAGCACCAGGCCGCTCATCGCCAGACGGTGGTCCATGTGGGTTTCCACCGTCCCGCCGCCCGGAGCGGGGCCGCCGACGCCATGGATGATGAGGTCGTCGCCGGTGATCTCCGTCCGTACCCCGGAAGCGGCCAGCATCGCGGCGGTGCCGGCCAGGCGGTCGCTCTCCTTCACCCGCAATTCCTTGAGCCCGCGCAGGCGCGAGGTGCCGCGTGCCATCGCGCAGGCGACCGCCAGGATCGGGTATTCGTCGATCATGCTGGGCGCCCGTCCGGGCGGCACATCCACCGCGCGCAGCGGGCCGGATCGGGCGGTCAGGTCGCCCACCGCCTCACCGCCGGCGATGCGGGGGGTGCCGACCGTCAGCGCCGCGCCCATGTCCCGCAGGCACTCCAGCAGCCCGGTGCGCAGTGGGTTCAGCCCCACCCCGCGCAAAGTCACCTCCGAATCGGGCACCAGCAGCGCGGCCACCAGCGGGAACGCGGCCGAGGACGGATCGCCGGGCACCACCACATCCCCCGCCCGCAACTCCGGCTGGCCGGCGAGCTCGATCACCCGCCCCGCGCCTTCGGGCGATACCGTCACTGCGGCGCCGAAATGGCGCAGCATGTTTTCGGTATGATCGCGCGTCGCCTCCGGTTCCACCACCCGCGTGATGCCCCGCGCGTTCAGCCCGGCCAGCAGCAACGCCGATTTCACCTGCGCCGACGGGACCGGCACGGTGTAGTCCAGCGGCAGCGCCGCGCCGGTGCCGGTGACGGCCAGCGGCAGCCGTCCGCCCTCGCGTGCCGCGAATACCGCGCCGGTCGCGGCCAGAGGATCGGTCACCCGGCGCATCGGCCGCCGCCGCAGGCTGGCATCGCCGGTCAGGACCGAGAAGAACGGATGCGTCGCCAGCACCCCGCACAGCAGCCGCGCCGCGGTGCCGGAATTGCCCATGTCGAGCACGTCGGCGGGCTCGGTCAGCCCGCCGACGCCCCGCCCGGCAACCCGCCACGCGCCCGGCCCGTCCTGGACCACCTCGGCGCCGAGCGCGCGCATGGCGGCGGCGGTGCGGAGCACGTCTTCGCCTTCCAGCAGGCCGGCGATGCGTGTCTCGCCCAGCGCGAGCGCACCGAACATCAGGGCGCGATGGCTGATGGATTTGTCGCCGGGCACGGCAATGGTGCCGGCAAGCGCGGCGGCGGGCGGGGCGCGGAGAGGGGTCGGGCTCATGCGGGGCGGGTTAGCACGCCCGGGCGGAGCGGACGATGGCGGATCAGCGCGCCAGCCCGGAGGGCCAGCCGACATGCACCACCGGCCCGGAGGGCGCGGCTTGCAGGGAGTCCGGGGTGATGACCCGCATCCCGACGACCGGTGTCACCACCACCCAGGTCGGATCGCCGCCATCGGCCGACCGGCTGGTGACGGCGCGCGTTCCGGCCGGATCGGTCCAGCTGGCCAGCACCGCGTTGAGATAGGGCGCCCCCAGCGCCGGAGTTTGCGAGTGATACGCCGCCACCGCCGCCCGCCAGCTCCCCAGCCGCGCGTGCAGCCGCGCCAGGAACGACGCTGCCCAGGCCGCGTTGTCGCGCGGGTTCAGCGCCTGGCGCACCGAAGTGAAGGCATCCGGGTGAGCCCCCAGATCGACCTGGAAACAGCCGAGATCGAGAGCGCGCACCCCGGACGCGAGCGCCGCCCGGGCCGCCGCCGCCGCGTCCCGGCGGGTCGGATAGAGCGCGCCGGCGCCGGCCGCGTCCACCGCCCAGGGCCAGGGTGCGACCCGGCCAAGTCGCGCGCTGTAACGTCCGGACTCCACACGTCCGATCGCCAGCAGCAGGCCGCGCGGGATATGATTGGCGCGCTCCGCCGCCCGGCCGGCGGCCTCGCACGCATCGGGCGCGGTCGCGGCCCGCGCCCATGGCGCCGGCAGGGCCAGCACCAGGGCGCAGGCCGCTACCCGGAGCCGTCGCCGCACGGTCCGGGGTGGCGGGGGAACCGTGGGCGAGTGGTCGCGTGGACCGGGCACGAACCCGGTCAGGCCGCCGCCAGCGCGCCGATCCGCGGGCTCTGACGCGCCGCCGCCGGCGCCGGCTCGGCCGGGGCCGAAGGTTCGGAAAGCTTGTAGCCGCAGCCCCACACGTTCTGCACTAGGGTCGGCAGCCCAGCCGCCGACAGCTTCTTGCGCAACCGGCAGACGATCACGTCCACCGTCTTGGGCTCGGGCTCCTCCTCGGCGCCATACAGATGATTGAGGCAGGCGCCCTTGGACAGCGACACGCCGCGCTTCAGCATCAGCAGTTCCAGCAGCGAGTACTCCTTCGGCGTCAGATGCAGCGCGCGGCCGCCGACCGTCACTTCCCGGCTGTCCAGGCACAGCTGCAACGGCCCGGCGGTCAGCACCGATTTCGCGTGCCCGGCCGAGCGGCGGATCACCGCGCGCAGCCGCGCCAGCACCTCGTCGATGGCGCAGAACGCATCCAGCACGTCGTCGGCGCCGAGATCGAGCGCCTTCACCCGCGGCCCCGGTTCCGGCCCATCGGCGACAGCGAGGATCGGGCTATGGCAGCCGGCGGCGCGGATGCGGCGGATGAGATCGTGGCCCGACATGTCGCGCAGGTTGAGATCGAGCAGCAACGCGTCGAACCGATAGAGGCGCAGGAACTCCATGGCCTCGGCGCCGGTCCCGGCGTATTCGCGGTTCACCCCTCGCCGCCGCAGTTCCTGCAGGTCATCGACCCGGCGCAATGGCTTTGTTCCGACTTGCAGAATAAGCATCTTATCCCCCGCCAGATGGGTGGAGTTGTGAAACCATCAACGAATGGTTAACGTGGCGGCACGATCACGAATAATTCACCGCGAAGCAACGCCGAAGATGGCCGGGTTATGGCCTAGGCCATTTGGCCGAATGGTCCGATCGCGGGGGATGTGCTTGCTTTCCGGCTCACGAGCGCGTGAACGCCGTCCCTCCGCGGATGTTGACCCGGATGTCCCTGTTTCAACTTCGCTTTTTTCCGTCTCGGCGGGGTGCCGTGGCGCTGATGGCGGCACTCGCGGCGCCCGCCCTGCTTGCCGCCTCGGCGGTGGGGATCGAGGTCGCCAACTGGTCGGCCTGGCAGGTCGAGACCCAGCGTATCGCCGATCTCTCTGCCCTTGCGGCCGGACAATCCTATGCGTCCGGCGCGACCGTCGAGGAGGCCGCGAATGCGGGGGCCACGATCGCCGAGGATAACGGTGCCGTGGGTGCGTCCACGCGCAGTTGGAACGCCTCCAGCCAGGTGCTTTCGGACGGCTCCGTCACCGTGGCCTATGTCAGCGGGGTCCGCAGCAGCAGCGATCCGGCGTTCCGGGTGACCGTCACCACATCCGTTCCGCTGACGATCGCGCGGCTCATCACCACCGCCAGCGATGAGGCCATCACCGCCTCGGCGACCGGCGAGGTGGAATCGCTGCAAGCCTGGGGTGGCCCGCAGCCTTGTGTTGCGGCGCTCAAGACCGCCGCTCAGGGGGGCACGGGCCTCACCTATACCGGCTGGACCACGATGGAGGCGTATGGCTGCTCGATCCGCTCCAACGCCGGCATCGACGAGACCGGCAGCGGCGGATGGAATACGCAGGGGATTTATGCGGCCGGGTCGATCTCGATCCCGAACTGGGTGTCAGATGTGAACAACGCCGGGCAGACCGTCACCCCGATCGCGAACGACGGCACGATCCCCGATCCGTATGCGAACAACGCGGCGGTCAAAGCGGCCTTCACCGCCGCGGCGAACTCGACCGGGAGCTCCATCGCCTGTTCCAATCAGAACTGCGGCCTGCCGAGTGGCGCCGGCAACGGGACCTACAACGGCAGCTACTGCGTGGGCCAGGGGACCGGCTCGGTCAGCTGCACACTCGAGCCCGGAAGCTACGGGAGCTTCAACGTGACCTCCGGCGGGCCATACTATTTCACGCTCGAGCCCGGGATGTACTACTTCAAGGGCAACATCAACCTGACCAACTACACGGTGACCAACGGTAGCGCGGTTACCATCGTCACCGCCGGCACCTTCACCGGGGCCAACACGTTCGACTTCACCCTTACCGCCCCCGATCCCGCGCAGGCGGCCAGCACCGGGGGCATCGCGGGGCTCGCGCTGGCCGGGAATACCACCGGCAAGATCAGTGTTTCAGGCAATCCGCAGGTCTCCATCACCGGGGTGATGTATTTCCCGAACGCCACCTTCTCGGGGGCCGGGTCCACCACCGCGAGTTCCTCCTCCTGCTTCGAGATCCTCGCCGGGTCGATCAGCCTGTCCGGAGATTCCGGCTATTCCGGCACCTGCCCGCAGTTGGGGGCGACCCCGTTCGGCAGCACCTATTCCTCCTCGTCGCTGACGGCGCTGGTGCAATGAACGGGCGTCGGGGCATCGCGGCGGTGGAGTTCGCGCTGGTCACCCCTGTGCTGCTGGTGCTGCTGGTGGCGGGGGCGGATATCGCGTTTCGCATCTGGGCGCGCGGCGCGTTGGTGGACGCGGTGGCGCAGGGGGCGATGTATGCGTTCCTGACCGGCCCCACGGTCACCGCGGGCGCGGTCTCGAGCTTCGTCGAACAGGCGGCGGGCATCCCCGGGGTCAGCGCGAGCGTCTCCGGCCCGTCGAGCGGATGCGCGGTGCCCGGATCGACCACCCTCACCGCCGCGAATTCCAGCGGCACCTGCGCCGACGGCACCAAGCCCGGCGTCTTCCTGACCATCACCGCCAGCGCCACCGCGTTTTCCCTCGACACCGGGATCTGGAGCGAACCGGGGCTCAGCGTGTCCGATCAGGCCATGGTGAGGCTGCAATGATCCTGACCCGGCTCCGCCGCGCCCGTCGCGGCGAGACCGCCCTGGAGTTCGCCATCGTCGGCGCGCTGTTCGTGCTGCTGCTGCTGGCGCCGGTGGAAGGGGGGCTGATGGTCTGGACCGCCAGCGCCTTGCAGGTGGCGGCAACCGAAACGGCGCGCTGCGCCGGCATCGGATCCTGCTCCAACCCGCAGGCCTTCGCGGCGAATGTGGCGAACACCTGGATCGGCCCGAGCGCCGTCTCCACCGCCAACGTGACGGTGGCCAACACGACGACCTGCAACAAGGCCTCCGGGAATTTCGTGACGGTCACCATCACCGCCTCGATCTGGTCGGGGGCGATGCTGTCGCCGCTGTTCGTGCCCAGCCAGAAGGCGAGTGCCTGCTTCCCGCTGTAAGCCGGGCCGCTATATCGCGCCGCCCATCACCGCCAGCCCGAACAGGATCGCCACCCCGCCGATCGCCGCCGCCGCCCAGCGCAGCGCCGGCATCCTTGTGACGATGGAGACCGAGGCGAGCAGGATCGCGATCTGCAACGCGCCCGCCGCGCCGGCATAGCCATGTTCCCGGTGCAGCGCGTGATCGGCCTGACGGCGGTGCTTCGCCGCCTGCGCCAGCAGCTGTTTCATGCCGTTCCCCGCTTTCGGATCATCGCGCAGCTGCGTGATCGTGGCCTCCGCCGCGCGGATGCGGGTTGCGATCGCCGGCGTAATCCCCCCCGGCAGGTTGCGCAGGATGTCGTTGCTGGATTGCAGGGTGGTCACCCGCAGGTTCTTCGCCTGATAATAGGCGTAGTCGTCGGTCATGGAGATGTGGTCCATCAGGAAGGCGGTTTGCGACGCCTTCTCCCCCACCTCGGCCAGCGCCAGCGCCGCGGCGAACAGCGCCACCAGCACCGCGACCCAGCGCGCCGCGCTGTCGCCCTCGGCCTCATGGGCGTGGTGGGCGCGTTCGATCCCCTCGCGCGCGTGTTCGATCGATTCGCTCATGCCGGCGGCTCCATGGTGGGGGTCCGATATAGCAGTTATAGCAGGTCCGGGCTTGCGGGCGGCCGGCGGGCGCGGTAACGCCGCCTGGAACTGCGCCGGGGCGCAGTCGTTGCCAGGGAGGAGATCGAACCCATGACGTCCGCTTTATCCGGCGCCACGCGCCGCCAGTTGCTGGGTACCGCCGGAGCCATCGGCGCCGGGGCCGCGACCGGGCTCGGCATGCCGTTCATCCGCCCGGCTTCGGCGGCCGGCCCCATCCGCATCGGCCTCCTGGAAGCCAAGACCGGCTCCATCGCCGCGCAATCGCAATATCTGGTCTATGGCACCAAGATCGCGCTGGCCGACATCGGCCACAAGATCAATGGCCGGCCGGTCGAGCTGCTTTGGTACGACGAACCCTCCACCCAGGGCGCGGAGCAGAATTTCCGCAAGCTGGTGAAGGAGGAGAAGGTGGTCGCCGTCCTCGGCGGCACCCTGAGCTCGTCCGCCCTGGCCGAGGAAGCGCAGGCGCAGGAGATGAAAATCCCCTATGTCTGCAACAACGCCGCCGCCACCGAGATGACCGGCAAGAACTGCAACAGCTGGACCTTCCGGCTGAACACGCCGGTCGATGTGCAGGCGCGCATGTTCGCCCCGTTCCTGATGGGCTACGGCAAGAAATGGTACTTCCTGACCGCCAATTACGCGTTCGGCCAGGACATCGCCAAATCCTTCAAGAAGCTGCTGAAAGCCGCCGGCGGCACGATCGTCGGCGATGACACGGTGCCGCTGAACACCGCCGACTACAGCGCCTATATCCTGAAGATCCGCGCCGCCAAGCCGGACATGGTGCTGGGCGGGCTGGCCGGCGATCTCGCCACCTGCCTCAAGCAGTGGGACGAGATGGGGATGCGCGGCAAGATCCCGTTCGCCGAGATCGCGATCGGCGATACCGATCTTTGGGCGGTGGGGCCGAAGGCGGCGACCGGGCTCTATACCTCGCTGTGGTGGTACAAGAACCCGGCCAACACCCCGGCCGAGAAGCGCATGGCGGCGGAGCACGTCAAGATGTTCGGCAAGCCGGCGGCCGACAAATCCTGGATGGGCTGGCAGGCGGCGCGGTCCTTGTTCCAATCCATCGCCGCGGCGAAATCCACCGATCCGCACGCCATCGTCGCCGCGCTGGAGAAATGGCACGACCCGGATACCGGCGTGTCCTATCGCGGCTTCGACCACCAGATGCTGCTGTCCAATCTGGTGGTGCAGGTCAAGAAGCACATCCCCAACAAGTGGGATTATTTCGACGTGATCGCCACGGTGCCGAAGAACAAGGCCGACCTCAACGCGGTCTATGGCACCGAGGCCGAGGTCGGCTGCCACATGCCGCCCGCCTGACCCGGGAGGGCCGGTCGCGATGACCTCGTTGCTGCTGTCCCAGGCCGCCAACGGGCTGGTGCTGGGCGGGCTCT
>DAHWNE010000254.1 GCA_027340195.1 Acetobacteraceae bacterium
GGCGGCGGGGGCGCAATCGAAACCGGGCCGCGCGGCGGCGGCGGGTCGGGACTGGCCGCCCCCGCCGATCCGCCCCATATGGGCGTTTCGTCGCTTTTCAGGAAACCAGGCCCGTGACCGAACCCCAGGACGCCATCCGCCTCTCCCGCCTGCCTTCCGGCCTGACCGTGGTCACCGAGCGGATGGAGCGGGTGGAGACGGTCTCCTTCGGCGCCTATGTCGCCACCGGATCGCGCCACGAGACCGCGGCCGAGAACGGCGTCTCCCATTTCCTGGAACACATGGCCTTCAAAGGCACCGAGCGCCGCTCCGCCGCCGCCATCGCCGAGGAGATCGAGGCGGTGGGCGGGCATCTCAACGCCTACACCGCCCGCGAGCAGACCGCCTATTACGCCAAGGTGCTGAAGGAGGACACCGCGCTCGCGGTGGACATCATCGGCGACATCCTCACCCATTCCAGCTTTGTCCCCGAGGAGCTCGAGCGCGAGCGCGGGGTGATCCTCCAGGAGATCGGCCAGGCCAACGACACCCCCGACGACATCATCTTCGACCGGTTCCAGGAGGCCGCCTACCCGGACCAGCCGCTCGGCCGGCCGGTGCTGGGGCCGGAGGAGGGCATCCGCGCCATGCCGCGCGGTGTGCTGACCGGCTACATGCGCCGCCAGTATCCCGCCTCCAACATCACCGTCGCCGCCGCCGGGGCGCTGGACCATGCCGAAATCGTCGCGCTGACCGAGCGGCACTTCGCCGACCTGCCCGCCCCGCAGGCCGCCGCGGCCGAACCCGGCCACTACCGCGGCGGCGAGTTCCGCGAGGCGCGCGACCTCGACCAGGTCCATATCGTGCTGGGCTTCCCCTCGGTCGGCTACGGCGATGCCGACTACTACCCCACCCTGCTGCTCTCCACCCTGCTCGGCGGCGGGATGTCCTCGCGCCTGTTTCAGGAGGTGCGGGAGAAGCGCGGGCTGGTCTATTCCGTCTATTCCTTCACCCAGCCCTTCGTCGATGGCGGATTGTTCGGCATCTATGCCGGCACCGGCGAGGCGGAGGCGGCCGAGCTGATGCCGGTGACGCTGGAGGAGCTGCGCAAGGTGCAGCGCGAGGTGACCGAGGCGGAACTGGCCCGCGCCCGCGCCCAGGTGAAGGCCTCGCTGCTGATGTCGCTGGAAAGCACCGGCAGCCGCTGCGAGCAGCTGGCGCGTCAGCTGCAAGTCTTCGGCCGGGTGGTGCCGACCGCGGAGACGGTGGCGAAGCTGGCCGCGGTGACGCTGGATGACGTCCGCCGCGTGGCGGCGCGGCATTTCCGCGCCGTGCCGACCCTGGCGGTGATGGGGCCGGGGGACCGCGTGCCGGCGCTGGCGGCGGTGACGGAGGCGCTGGCGGCGTAATACCAACCGCGCCGTCCCTCCCGCTCACGTTTCCTTCACCGTCCCCGTGCTACCCCGCGCCGGTGCGCGCAGAGGCCCTCCCCGTCTTGCTGCTTCTGGCGGTGCCGGTGTTGGGCGCGCTCGCCAGCCTGTCCCCGGCCGGCTTCGCCGCGGCACTCGCCCTGCTCGCCGCCGTCGCCGCGCTGGTCCTCGCCTGGCGCCACCCGGTCGCGGCCGGCGTCGGCTGGCTGTGCGCGGTCGGCACCACCGCCGAGATGTGGCTCGGCGATCTCCTCGGCCCCGCCTTCTACCAGCCGATCATCGCGGTGGAGAAAGGCGCCGGCCTGATCCTGGCCCTGTTCGCCGTGCTGCGTTACGGGGCCGCGGCCGATTGGTACAATCCCGGCCTCGCGTTCCTGGCGATGTTCGCGACCGGCCTCGCCCACGGCCTCTACCCGGGTCTCTCCCTCGCCGAGAGCCTGCGCTCGCTGGTCGGCAGCGCCGCCCCTTACGCCTTCTCCTTCGCGCGTCTGCCGCGGCGCTGGGCGCAGGCGATCATCCGTGCCACCGCGCTGGTGCCGCTGATCAACGTGACCGCCGGCGCGGCGCTTGATCTCGCCGGCATCCGCCCGCTGTTCGTGATGTCGGGCGGCTGGCGGCTGGGCGCGCTCAGCCACCCCGCCTTCCTCGGCGGCTTCGCGCTGGCCGCCATCTATGCCTGCCTGGTGGAGCTCTACCGCGAGGGGCGCCGGCGGCAGGTGGCGCTGCTGGGGGTCAATTTCCTGATCCTGGTGCTCACCGGCGCCCGCGCGCCGCTGCTCTATGCCACCGCCGTCACCGCGCTGACCCTGGGCTTCGTCGCCGCCCCCGCGTTTCCCCGCCGGGCCCGGTTCGGCTTGCTGCTGGCCGCGCTCGCCGCGGTCCCGCCGGTGCTGGCAGCCGCCGGCAGCCTGAGCGGGCTGCGCCTTTTCAACCTGCTGGACCACGATGCCGACGGGCTCAGCGGGCGGGAGCAGATCTGGGCCTGGTTCCGTGCCGCCGCCGCCCGCTCCCCCTGGGTGGGCTGGGGGGTCGGCGCCGGCAACCACGTGGTCCCGCAGGACAGCCGGGTGGTGCGGGTCATGCATACCTGGGCGGCGCATAACGAGTACCTGCGCATCGCCGTCGAAGGCGGCCGGCTGGGCGAGGCGCTGTTGCTCGCCGCGTTCATCCTCTGGGCGGCGACGCACACGGCGGTGCTGCCGCGCGCCGAGCGGACGATTCTGCGGCTGGTATTCCTGGCCTTCGCGTGCCATGCGCTGACCGACAACGTGCTGATCTCCACTTCGGCCTCGGTGCTGTTCGCGTTCGTCTCCGCGGTGTTCGCCCGCGGCGCGGCCGAGGCGGCGGCGGCACGCGCTGTTCTCCCGCAGGTGCCGCCATGACCCGTTTCCGCTTCCCCTTGCTGCTGGCGTTGCTGACGCTGGCCGCCATTCCCGCCCGCGCCCGCGGCCTGGTGTTCGTGATGAACTCGGGCGCCGCCTCGATCAGCCTGATCGACATGAGCACCGAGCGGGTGCTGCGCCGTATCCCGGTGCTGCGCGAGCCGCATCACTGGGCGCTGACGCCCGACCGTCGCAGCCTGGTGGTGGGGGATTCGTCGGGCAATTCGCTGTTCTTCCTGAACCCGCGAACCGGCGCGGTGCGGAAGCGGATCACCGTGGCCGACCCGTACCAGCTCGGCTTCTCCCCGAACGGGCGCTATTTCACGGTGAACGGTCTGGCCCGCAACCAGATCGACATCTACGACGCCGCCAGCATGAAGCTGCTGCACCGGTTCCCGATCCGCTCGATGCCGAGCCATCTCGCCTACTCGCCCGGCTCGCATCGGGTGTTCGTGACCCTGCAAGGCACCAACCGGCTGGTGGCGATCGATCTGCGCCGGATGCGGGTGCTGTGGGACCGGCCGGTGGGCGACACCCCGGCCGGCATCCTGTGGCACGACGGGAAGCTGCTGGTCTGCGACATGGGCACCGACGGGCTGGCGGTGGTGGACCCCGCCACCGGCGCGGTGACCGGCCACGTGGTCACCGACAAGGGCGCGCATAACCTGTTCCTCTCGCCGAGCGGCAAGACGATCTGGGTGGACAACCGGGTCTCCGGCACCGTCACCGTGCTGGACGCGACGAGCCTGAAGACCGTGCGCACCTACCGGGTCAGCGGCGGGCCGGACGATCTGTTCTTCGGCGTCGGGGGTAAAGTGTGGATCACGCGCCGGTTCGCCGAATCGGTGGCGGTGCTGGATCGCGCCACCGGGCATTACCGGGTGATCGATGTCGGCCGTTCGCCGCACGGGATTTTCGTCAACCCGACGGCACCCTCCCCGGGGGCGGCGGCGGCGCGGTAGGGGTCAGCTCCGCCGCACCCGCGCCCCGCCGCGCAGGGCTTGCGCCAGCGCGGTCAGGCCGGAGGGCGGCAGGAAGCCCTCGATCACGCCGTTGGCGGTGACCATCGCCGGCGTGCCCTGCAGATGCAGCCGCTCGCCGGCGAATTGCAGCCGGTCCAGCAGCATCCCGATCGCCGGGTCCGCCATGTCGCGGCGCAGCCGTGCCGGGTCGGCGCCGATCGCCAGCGCCAGCGGACCGGCCATGTCGGCCGTGTAGCGCCCGTGCCGGCGCATCAGCCAGTGATGGGCGGGCAGGTATTTTCCCTGCCGCGCCGCGGCCAGCGCCAGCCGCGAGGCCACCGCCGAATCCGGCGCCAGGATCGGGTACTCGGCGAACAGCCATTGAATATCCGGGTTGGCCCGCCAGAACGCCGGCAGATACGGGTCCATCGCCCGGCAATAGGGACAGTGGTAGTCGAAGAACTCCACCACACGCAGCGGACCCGCCCCGGTCGCCGGCAGGCCCCAGCCGGGGATCTCGGCCATGAAGCGCGCCACGGCGGCGGGCGGGTGCGCGGGCATGGCGCTGACGCTCGGCATGACGCGGGCCAGCACCAGCCCGCCGGCGCCGGCCAGCGCGGCGGCGGTCAGGACTTCCC
>DAHWNE010000258.1 GCA_027340195.1 Acetobacteraceae bacterium
CGGGTTCCTGCCGATCGACGGCCTCGGCCCGCACCGGATCTGGTGGGCCGGCGGGCGCTACGCCTATGCCTCGGTGCATTTCGAGGGGTTCACCGACCATATCCTGGCGGTGATCGATCTGGCCGAGCCCAGCCGGCCAACCCTCGCCGGGCGCTGGTGGCTGCCGGGGATGCACGCGGCGGCGGGCGAACCCCCGGCGGCGCCGCCCGGCCAGCGCTGGGCGCTGCACCACATGATCCCGGACGGTCGCGGCCGGGGCTTCGCCGCCTGGCGCGACGGCGGGCTGACGGTGATGGACCTGGCCGACCCCACCGCCCCGCGCCTGCTCGCGCATCGGCGCTGGGCGCCCCCCTATGCCGGCGGCACCCATACCCCGCTGCCGCTGCCCGGGCGGGACCTCTGCGTGGTCGCCGACGAGGCCACCGCCGCGCGCTGCGCCAAGGGGCTCGCCTATACCTGGGTGTTCGACACCCGCGACCCGGCCAACCCGGTCAGCATCGCCACAATGCCGCAGCCGGGGGAGGACGATTTCTGCGCCAAGGGCGGCAAGTTCGGCCCGCACAACCTGCATGAGAACCGGCCCGGCGCCCTGGTCAGCGAGACGCTGATCTTCGCCACCTGGCAGAACGCCGGGCTCAGGGTGTTCGACATCGCCGATGCCTACGCCCCGCGTGAGGTCGCGCGCTACCTGCCGCCGCCGCCGGCGCGGATGGTGGACACGCGCCCCGATGCGGAGCGGGTGATCCAGGCCAGCGACGTGTTCGTGACCGCCGAGGGGATCGTTTACCTCACCGACAACAACGCCGGCCTGTCGATCCTGGAGTTCACGCCGTAGCGGCTACGCGCGCACGTCCACCACCACCACCTCCGCGCCCTCCTCGGCGCGCAGCACCAGCTCCGCCTCCCCGGACACCGCCACCCCGTCGCGCGGCGCCGCGGCCACGCCGTTCACGCTGATCCCGCCGCCCAGCGCCACCAGATAGGCCGCGCGTCCCGGGGCCAACGCCAGCCGCGCCTCCGCGCCGGCGTCCAGCCTGCCGGCCAGCACCGCCGCGTCGGCGAACAGCGGCAGCGCCCCGGCCTCGGCATCCCCCGCCCGCCCGCCGGCCAGCACCCGCAGCCCGGACCCGGGGAAGTTCCGGGTCTCCCAGCCGGGCGCGGCCCCGGCCCGGTCGGGACGGATCCAGATCTGGAACAGCCGGGTCGGCACCGCCTCGCGGTTGTATTCGGCATGGACGATGCCGCGCCCGGCATGCATCACCTGCACCTGGCCGGCTTCAGTGCGCCCCTCGTTGCCCAGGCTGTCCTGATGGGTGATCGCGCCCTCGCGGATATAGGTGACGATCTCCATCTCCCGGTGCGGATGCGGATCGAAGCCGGTGCCGGGCGCGATCTCGTCATCGTTCCACACCAGCAGCCGGCCGAAGCCGGCGCGGGCGGGATCGCGGTACGACCCGAACGAGAAATGATGACGCGCGTTCAACCAGGAATTGCGGAACGCGCCGAGGCTGGCGAAGGGGCGGATGTCGATCATGGCTTGGTGCTCCCGAACATCATTCGATACCGAATGGTCAGCCGGGCAGATGGTCGCGCCCCGCGTCGCCGGCAAGCCCCGCCGCGCGGGGCAGGATTGCATCCGCCGCACCCAGCCCCAGCCGGCGCAGCAGCCCGTCCAGGGTTTCCAGCTCCGCCGGCGACAGCGCGTGCATGGCCCGCGCCATCGCCGCCGCATGGTCGGGAAACAGCCCGCCGATCAACGCCTGACCGGCCTCGGTCAGGCTGACCCGCACGGCGCGCCGATCGCCCGGCGCCCGCCCCCGCCGCACCAGCCCGCGCCGGGCGAGCTTGTCGATCACGTCGGTCATGTTGCCGGGGCTGGTCAGGACCTTCCGCCCCAGCGCGGCCTGGGTCAGGGTGCCCTTGTGCAGCAACGCCTCCAGCACCCCGAACTGGGTGGGCGTCAGCCCGGCGGCCAGAATGCGCGGGGTCAGCGTGGCGTCGATGGCGGCGACGGCCCGGCGCAGCTTCACATAGACCGCGAGCGCCCGCGCCGGCGACACGCTCACCGGCTCATCATCACCGGCAGCGCGGCGCGCTCCAGCACATGGCGGGTCACCCCGCCCAGGATCAGCTGGCGCAGGCGGGAATGCGAATAGGCCCCCATCGCCAGCAGGTCGCAGCCGAACTCCCGCGCCGCGGCCAGGATGCCGGCGCCGACCACCCCGCCCACCGGCTGGAACGTCACCTGCTCGGCCTTCACCCCGTGCAGCGCCAGATAGGCGGCCAGTTCCGGCGCGCCGGGGCCGCGCCGCTGGTACCCCTCGGCGGAGAGGATGCGCACCGCCTCGGCCCGGTGCAGCCAGGGCAGCACGGCGCTGACGGCGGAGGCGGATTCGGCGGTCCCGTTCCAGCCCAGGCAGATCCGCGTCCCCACCGTCTTCGGTGCGACCTGCGGCGCGAGCAGCACCGGCCGGCCGGAATCGAACAGCACGGCATGGAGCGCGTCGGAGGAGGAGACGTCCTCCCCCGCCTCCGGATGCGGCACCACGGTGAGGTCGGCCAGCCGGGCCTGTTGGGCGACCAGGTCCTCCTCCCGCCCGATCACCGCGGCGAAGCTGGCGGTGGCCGCGTCGTTGCCGGGAACCGGCTCGCCCAGCGTGACCTGATGCTGCTCCGCGAAGCGGTCGAACATGCTGCGCACCGCGCGGGCGCGCTCGTTGCTCTCGCGCTCGGTGGCGGTCATCATCTCCTCGATCATCGCGCCCGACAGGCCTTCCCCGGCCAGCGGCGCGACATCGCGACTATCGACGCGGACATGCAGCGCCAGCACATGGGCGTTCCAGATGCGCGCGATCTGCAGGGCGGTCGCCAACGCGGCCTCGCCGGCGGCGGTACCTGTGAGCGGCAGCAGCAATTTGCGGATGGCCATGTGCGCTCTCCCTGTCGGTTCACCTCAGGCCTGCGTGGATAGCACGTCTGCCCTGCGCGCCGATAGCGGATCGGGGTGTCGGACCAGGCGGGGCGCGGTCAGCCGCCGCCGAACGCGTTGAGCCCGGTCTGCGCCCGGCCCAGGATCAGGGCGTGCACGTCATGCGTGCCCTCGTAGGTGTTCACCGCCTCCAGGTTCATCACGTGGCGGATCACGTGGTACTCGTCGGCGATGCCGTTGCCGCCGTGCATGTCCCGCGCCTCCCGCGCGATCGCCAGCGCCTTGCCGCAGGAGTTGCGCTTGCACAGGCTGATCATCTCGGGCGCGGCGTCATGCGCGTCCATCAGCCGGCCGAGGCGCAGCACCGCCTGCAAGCCCAGCGCGATCTCGGTCTGCATGTCCGCGAGCTTCTTCTGGATCAGCTGGGTCGCCGCCAGCGGGCGGCCGAACATCATCCGCTGCATCGTGTAGTCGCGCGCCGCGTGCCAGCAGAACTCCGCCGCCCCCAGCGCGCCCCAGGCGATGCCGTAGCGGGCGTTGTTGAGGCAGGAGAACGGGCCGCGCAGTCCCTTCACCCCGGGCAGCAGATTCGCCTCCGGCACGAACACGTCGGCCATCATGATCATGCCGGTGACCGAGGCGCGCAGGCTGAACTTGCCCTCGATCTTCGGCGTCTCGAGACCCGTCATGCCGCGTTCCAGCAGGAAGCCGCGGATGGTGTCGGTCTCGTCCTTGGCCCAGACCAGCAGCACATCGGCCAGCGGGGAATTGGTGATCCAGGTCTTCGCGCCGTTCAGCAGATAGCCGCCATCGACCTTGCGCGCGCGGGTGCGCATCGAGGCGGGATCGGAGCCGGCGTCGGGCTCGGTGAGCCCGAAGCAGCCGACGAACTCGCCCGAGCGC
>DAHWNE010000262.1 GCA_027340195.1 Acetobacteraceae bacterium
TCACCGCGCTGGTGCTGCTGTTCGTCATCATCAGCCTGATCCACGAGCTGCGCGAGAAGAAGCGCGAGAAGGAGCTCGAGGAGGGGCTGGCCGAGGGCGAGCACGAGAAGGACCCGTCCGAGGAAGCCTCGGCGGAGGAAATCGCGCTGCTGTCGGAGCGGATGAAGGAAGCGCTGGCGCAGCTCAAGAAGGCGAAGCTGGGCGGAAAGTCGCGCCGGTCGCTGTATCAGCTGCCGTGGTACATGTTCATCGGCCCGCCCGGATCGGGCAAGACCACCGCGCTGGTGAATTGCGGGCTGCGGTTTCCCCTGGCCGAGGGCGGCGGCGCGCACGCGGTCAAGGGCGTGGGCGGGACCCGCAACTGCGACTGGTGGTTCACCGATCAGGCGGTGATGATCGACACCGCCGGGCGCTACACCACGCAGGATTCCGACGCCGCGGTGGACTCCAAGGCCTGGGGCGGGTTCCTGAAACTGCTGAAGAAGCAGCGCCCGCGCCAGCCGCTGAACGGGGTGCTGGTGGCAATCAGCCTGTCCGATCTCGCGACCCTGCCGGAAGGCGAGCGCTTCGCCCATGCCCGCGCCATCCGCAAGCGGGTGCGCGAGCTGTCCGACGAGCTCGGCGTGCGGGTGCCGGTCTATGTGATGTTCACCAAGGCCGACCTGGTGGTCGGCTTCGTCGAGTTCTTCGACAATCTGGGCAAGGAGGAGCGCGAGCAGGTCTGGGGCGTGACCTTCGGCCTGGACGACGGCAAGTCCGAGGCCGGGACGGTCGGCGAGTTCGGCGCCGAGTTCGACCGGCTGATGCAGCGGCTGAACGAGCGCATGATGGAGCGGGTCCACCAGGAACCCGACATGCAGCGCCGGCGGCTGATCTGGGGCTTCCCGCAGCAGCTCGGCTCGCTGCGCGATGTCGCCAACGAGTTCCTGACCGAGGCGTTCCGCCCGTCGCGGCTGGAAACCCGGCCGTTGCTGCGGGGCGTCTATTTCACCTCCGGCACCCAGGACGGCACGCCGATCGACCGGCTGCTGGGCAGCATGGCCGGCCGCTTCGGGCTGGCGCGGCAGGCGGTGGCGGCGTTCAGCGGCGCCGGGCGCAGCTATTTCCTGTCACGCCTGGTCTCCGGCGTGATCTTCGGCGAGGCCGGGCTGGTGAGCCGCGACCCGAAGGTGGAGAAGCGCCAGAAGCTGATGAACTACGCCGCCTGGGGCGTGTGCGGGGTGGTGCTGCTGGGGCTGATCGCGGCCTGGACCATCAGCTTTGTTGCCAACCGCGACGCGATGGCGGCGCAGCAGGCGGCGATCGCGCGCTACAACAAGCAATACGCGGCGATCGTGCGGGCGGGGGCGGATGACACGCATCTGGTGACGGTGGCGCCGGCGCTGGAAACCCTGCGCACGCTGCCCGACGGCTGGGCCACCCGCGAAGCGCCGGTGCCGTGGTCGGCCACCTGGGGCCTCTATCAGGGCACCCAGCTGCACGCCGCGGCCAACGCGGCCTATGCCAACGCGCTGGACGGGTTGTTGCTGCCGCGGCTTCTGGCGCGGCTCGAGCGGCAGATGCAGGCCAATCTGAACAAGCCGAACTTCCTTTACGAAGCGCTGGAGGTCTATCTGATCCTGGGCCGGCAGGGGCCGCTGGACCCGGCGCTGGTGCGGCACTGGATGCACGAGGATTTCGCCGCCTCCTACCCCGGCGAGGAGAATGCGCCGCTGCGGGCGTCGTTGAACGCCGACGTGGCGGCGATGCTGCAGTTCCCGCTGCCCGCGGTGCCGCTGAACGGCCCGCTGGTGGCGGAAGTGCGCGGCGTGCTGACCCGCAAGCCGTTCGCCGATTATCTGTATGACAGCATCATCCACAGCCAGGTGGCGCGGCGGCTGCCGGAATGGACGGTGGCCGAGCATGCCGGGCCGGCCGGCTCGCAGGTGTTCGTGCTGCGCAACGGCAAGCCGCTGGATACCGGGATGCCGGGTATTTTCACCTGGGACGGGTATCACAAGACCTTCCTGCCGCTGATCCCGGCGGTGACCAAGCAGGCTTCCGAACAGAGCTGGGTGCTGGGCCGCCAGCAGGCCACCAGCGAGGAGGCGCTGACCAAGCTGCGGCACGATGTGCTGAGCCTCTATCTCGACGACTACACCCGCCGCTGGGACGCGCTGCTGGCCAATGTCGCGCTGAAACCCTTCACCACCCTGGCGCAGGGGCAGAACGAGCTGTTCCTGCTGTCGGCCCCCGATTCACCGCTGCGGGACCTGTTGAAGGCGATCGACGAGCAGACCCAGCTCAGCCACCACGCCGCCGGCTCCGCCAAGGGCGAGAAGGCCAAGACGGTGCGGGAAGGGCTGACCGACATCGCCAAGGAACGGCTGGCCGCCGGCGAGACGATGGAAGAGGGCGAGATCGGCAACGTGCTGGGCCAGGCCTTCGGCCGCGGCGCGGAGGGCAAGCCGATCGATCCCGCCAAGCGGGTGGACGAGCATTTCGCGGCGTTGCACGAGTTCGTGGACGGCAAGAAGCCCGGCTCGCCGCATCTGGACGCGGTGATCGCGCAGATCCAGCAGATCTATCAGGGCATCAACCAGGCGGCGAACGCGCCCAACCAGGGCCAGGCGCTGCTGGGGATGGTGGCGGGCGGCGGCGCCGGCGGGGCGGCCGGCGGGGCGGCGGCGCTGGCGCAGGTGGCGCAGGAAGTGCCCAAGCCGGTGGCGGCGATGCTGCAGACCGTCTCCGCGTCCAGCTCGGCGGTGACCGCCAGCGGGGCGGCCACCCAGATCTCGGATGCGTGGAAATCGAAAATCCTGCCGCTGTGTCAGGAGGCGTTCAACCGCTACCCGTTCGTGCGCGGCAGCGGCGAGGCCGTGCCGTTGGGCGATTTCACCCATCTGCTGGGCCCGCACGGGCTGATGAAGAAGTTCTTCGATAAATACCTGGCCCCCTTGGTCAACACCACCGTCACGCCCTGGCAATGGCAATCGGCCGACCACACCAAGCTGGGGCTGGCCCCCGGGGCGCTGGCCGAGTTCGAGCGGGCCGATCAGATCCGCGAGGCGCTGTTCCCCGACGGCTCGAAGATGCAGGTGAAGTTCCAGCTGACGCCGGTCTCGGGCGATGCCGGGGTGGGGCAGATCCGCATCCAGATCGGCAAGCAGACGCTCACCTGGGCGCACGGGCCGGCGCAACCGACCAACCTGACCTGGCCCGGCGCCGGCGGCAATGACGAGGTGCGGGTGATTATGACTCCGGCCAATGGCGGGCCGGCCACGGTGATCGAGAATGACGGGCCGTGGTCGCTGCTGCGGATGCTGGATGCGGCGCGGGTGATCCCGACCGGGGCACCGGACCGGTTCCAGATCGTCTTCTCGAGCCCGCAGGGCAGCGTCACCTTCCGGCTGAATGCCGACAGCGTGCGCAACCCGTTCAACATGGCGGCGCTGCGGGCGTTCCGCTGCCCGCCCAATCTGTAAGAACCCGCCCCGGGAGGACCCAAGATGCCGAGCGACACGTCCGCGAGTTCCACGCCGATGGTGACGCTGTCGGTGTCCCCCGATCCCGGGTTCACGCTGAAGCTGGATCGGTTGGAGGGGACCGAGCGCCTGGGCCGGCCGTTCACCTACCGGCTGTTCCTGTCCAGCACCAAGGCCAAGCCCAACCTCACCTCGGTGCTGGGCAGTTCGGTCACGGTGACGCTGACCAACCCCGACAAATCCAAACGCTATTTCAACGGCATCGTCGGGCGGATCGCCTATGCGGGGATGCGCGCCGGCGGGCGCACCTATGTGATGGAGTTGCGACCGTGGATCTGGCTGCTGTCGCACCGCAAGGATTGCCGGATTTTTCAGAACCAGACCGTCTATGACATCATCACTACCGTCTGCAAGGATGCCGGCTTCACCGATATCGAGGACAACCGCAAGGGATCGCCCAAGGCCGGCAGCCAGAGCATGGAATACTGCGTGCAGTATGACGAAACCTCGCTGGATTTCATCACCCGGCTGATGGAAGAATACGGCATCTACTATTACTACAAGCACGCCGACGGCAAGCATACGATCGTCTTTGCGGATGATCCTTCGTCGCATGATTCGATCGGCGCCGCGCTGCCCTTCGCGCTGCGGCAGACCGGCTCGCGCGCGGTGCAAGAGCATCTGTGGCAGTGGTCCTCCGAGCTCTCGGTCCAGTCGGGCAAGGTTACGTATTCGGACTACAATTTCGAGACCTCGACGGTGCCGTTGGGGACTTCCAGCGGGGCCGGTCCGGCGCCCTATAAGTATGGGGATTTCGAGCTGTTCGACTACCCGGGCCGGTATCTGACCGTCTCCGACGGCACCCCGCTCACCGATGTGCGTCTACAGGGTTTGGCCTGGCAGGAGCTGGTGAAGTTCGGCACCACCAATTCCCGCAAGCTGGCGACCGGCTCCAAATTCGCGATGTCCGGCTTTTTCGATCCCGCCGAGAACGGCAGCTACGTGGTGATCGAGGCGACCTATGCGCTCAACCTGTCGGAGGCGAAATCCGCCACCGCCGGGGAGACGCGTCACGTCTTCACCGTACGGTTCCAGGCGCTGGCCGACACCACCACCTTCCGCCTGCCGCGGGTGACGCCGCGCCCGCGCATCCACGGGGCGCAGACGGCGCGGGTGGTGACCACCCCCACCGGGGCCGCCACCGACGAGATCGTGACCGACAAATACGGCCGCATCCTGGTGTTGTTCCCGTGGGCGCGGCCGGATTCGCCGGCGACGCAGACGGAGACGCAGCAGAACGCGCAGAAGGCGTCATGCTGGATCCGGGTGGCGCAGCTTTGGGCGGGCGTGTCCTGGGGGGCGATGTTCATACCCCGCGTGGGGATGGAGGTGGTGGTCACCTTCCTGGAAGGCGACCCGGACCGGCCGCTGGTGGTGGGCTGCGTCTATAACGACAAGCAGACCGTGCCCTACGCGCTGCCCGGCGAGAAGACCAAATCCACCATCAAGAGCAACTCGTCGGAGGGCGGCGGCGGGTTCAACGAGCTGCGCTTCGAGGACAAGAAGAACAGCGAGGAAGTCTATTTCCACGCCCAGAAGGACTACAACAAGGAAGTCCTGAACAACGAGACGGTGACGATCACCCAGAACACCACCACCACGGTGCAGAAGGGGAACCGGTCGGTCACGGTGTCGGAGGGGAACAACTCGCTCACGGTCTCAAAAGGAAACAACTCGACCACCGTTTCCCAGGGCAATGAATCGCTCACCGTCTCGCAAGGCACCAGCACCACGAAGGTGTACGGCGATACCACGCTCGAGGTCCAATCCGGCAACCACAAGACCACGGTGGATCAAGGCAACAGCGAACTGACGGTGTCGCTCGGCAGCCACAAGATCGAGGCCACCGTCGGCTCCTCCACCTACAAGACCGGCGGCGACATCACCATCGATTCCGGCGGCAGCATCACCATCAAGGCCGCCAACCAGATCACCATCCAGGTGGGCTCGAGTTCGATCACCATCACCTCCAACAGCATCTCGGTCTCGACCGCCAGCTTCTCGGTCAGCGCCACCGGGTCCACCTCGGTCAGCGCGGACTCCATCTCTCTCACCGCCGGCGGCAGCAGCCAGTCGATGTCGGACGCCTCGATTTCGCTCACCTCGCCCTCCATCGCGCTGAACTAGGACCGGATGTCCGACCTCGCCACCATCATCCGCCGCCCGCGCCCCGCGCCGCCCCCCCCGGCGCTGCTGGAAGGGCTGCGGGTGCTGGCGGAGCTGCCGGTGCGCCCCGAGGGACCGCCGCCCAACGACCCGCGCCGGGCGATCGAAGCGATCATCGCCGAGCTCGACCGCATCATGGGCGAGATGATCGAGCGGATCCTGCACCACCCCGAGTTCCAGGCCCTGGAAGCCACGTGGCGGGGCGTGCGGCTGCTGCTGGACGGCGCCGAGGGCGACCCGGCCGTGAAAGTCCGGCTGTTCGACATCTCCAAGCGCGAACTCGCGCGCACGCTTCGCAAGTTCCGCGGCACCGCCTGGGACCAGAGCCCGTTGTTTCGCCGCATCTACGACGAGGAATACGGCCAGTTCGGCGGCCAGCCCTTCGGCGTGCTGGTGGGCGACTACGCCTTCGACCACAGCGCGCCGGACGTCACCTTGCTGGCCGATATCGCGCGCATCGCCGCCGCGGCGCATGTCCCGTTCATCGCCGCCGCCGCGCCCAGCCTGATGCAGATGGACAGCTGGTCGGAACTGGCGAACCCGCGCGACATCTCCCGCCTGTTCCGGACCCCGGAATACACCGCCTGGCGGGCGCTGCGGCAGGCCGAGGATACGCGCTACATCGGCCTCTGCCTGCCGCGCTTCCTGGCCCGGCTGCCCTATGGCTACCGCACCGAACCGGTCGATGCCTTCGCCTTCGAGGAAGAGGTGGACGGGCCGGACGACCGCAACTTCCTGTGGGCCAACCCGGCCTATGCGATGGCCGGCAACATCGCCCGCGCGTTCCGCCTCTATGGCTGGTGCGTGCGCATCCGCGGCATCGACGGCGGCGGGTTGGTGCAAGGGTTGCCGGAATATCATTTCCCCACCGCCGATGGTGACGCCGACCCGCGCTGTTCGGTGGAGATCGCGCTGTCGGAGCGGCGGGAAGCCGAGCTCGCGGCCAACGGGCTGATCCCGCTGGTGCATCTGCGCAATGGCGACGGGACGGCCTTCGTCGGCGCCCCGTCGTTGCAGGAGCCCGCGGTCTATGACGACCCCGACGCCACCGCCAACGCGGTGATGTCGGCCCGGCTGCCCTATATCTTCGCCACCTGCCGGTTCGCGCATTATCTGAAATGCATGGTGCGCGACAAGATCGGAACCTCGATGGATGGGCCGGCGATCGAACGCTGGCTGCAAAGCTGGATCAACGGCTACGTCGACGGCTCGCCCCAGACATCGTCGGAGGAGCACAAGGCCTCGCATCCGCTGGCGGATGCCTCGATCAAGCTCGAGGCGCGACCCGATCAGCCAGGCATCTACGAGGCACGGTTTTTCATCCGCCCGCACTATCAGCTGGAAGCGTCCACGGCGACGGTGCGGTTGCTGTCGAAACTCGCGGGGACGTCGTGAACACGGGAGGACCCTATGGCTGACAATGACTCCACGGACATGCTGATGGCGGTGACGGGGGAGAACGGGGGCAAGCTCGCGGGTCAGGGGCTCGCCGCGCTCGACACCAGCGATACGGAGATGCTCGACGGGATCACCGCAGGATTTTTCACCGAGATCCAGGATATCAGCTTCGGCATCGGGGTAGAGGACAGCGAACCTCCGAACCCGATTAACGAGTTGCATGCCATACAGGTAGACCTAGCACGGCAGACGAACAAAAATGGGGAAAAACCGGACGATAAGGAAAAGAAAAATTTAGCGTCCCTGCTCGGAAGCCCTAAGAAAACCAAGCAGTTCAAGAATTTCGTCGATACCGGCCGGGTCACCGATGACGACGATAATCCGGTCTATTCCACCGTGTTCGACCCGATCACGATCACCCGCGCGATCGACCAGATGTCGCCACCCATTCTTTACAACTGTGCCTACCAGACGGCGCTGAAGAGCATCGTGGTCGTGAAGCGGAAAGTCACCGGAAATACCGGGTTCCTCGAAGCGTTCGTCCGGCTGCAGTTCGACGAATGCCTGATCACCGCGGTGGACTGGGACCACGGCGAGACCTTCACCGAGAAGATGAAATTCGTCTATCGCAAGCTCACCGTGAAATATCGCCCGCAAAGCAACGACGGCAGCCTGGAGCCGGCCAGGAGCATGACCTATTCGATGACGATGCAGTCAGCCTAGCGCGCTCGCCAACAGCTCGGCATCGCAGCCTTGGGTGCAATGCCGGGCCAGGAACGGCGAACCGCCCAGCGTGGCCTGCATCCGCTCGGCGAAGCTCATCGCCAGCAGCCCGGTGCCGGCGGCCGGATGCGTCTCCGGCACCTGCCATTTCAGCGCCGCCATCGCCTTCGCCTCCAGCGCCGCCTTCACCGACCCGGCGGTGACCAGCCGCGACGGTTGCGGCGGCAGCTGCGGCAGGCGCTGCATGATCTCCGCCAGCGCCGTCTCGGGCGTCTTGCCGGCCAGCTTCACCCCCAGCTGCTCCGACACCTGGCGCAGGGTCGCGTTCAACGATGCCTGCACCTTGGCCGCCACCGCCGCATAGCCCTGCTGCAACGGATTGCCGCCCAGGCTGGCGGTGAGGCGCTTCACCGCGGACATGGCCGAGGACAGCGTGTTCATCACCGAAGTCTCCTCCGCCGTCAGCGTCGGCACCTTCACCTGGGTCAGGCTGCGCATGGCCGCCGCGAGCCGCTGGGTGTCGCCGGGGGCGATGCCAAGCTGGCGGGTGGCGGCGATCATCGGCGCCAGCTCGCGCAGGCGCTGCGCGAACGGCTCCCAGACCGCCATCGGCTGCCCGCCGGGGGTGGTGAATTGCTTCAGCTGCGCCGGGCTGGGGGCGAAGACCGGGCTCGAGGTGGCCGATTGCACCGAAGTCACCGCGTCGTTCAAGGTCGCCAGCCGCACCCAGGGACGGGGCGAGAATTGCGCCACCGCCGGATTATGCGCCAGCGCCGCCAGCCGCGCCTTCATGGTGGCCAGCGCCGCGGAAAACGCCTTCGCCTGCGCCGGATGCAGCAGATCGAGCCCAAGCTGCGATTGCGCCTGCGCGCGCAGCTGCCCCAGCAGCGAAACGGTGCCGCCTTGCAACGGCGTCATCTGCATCTGCGGCAGCGGGGTGCGCAGCCATTGCGGGTCCGGGGTGAACGCCGGCCCCGGCAGCTCACGGGTGCCCAGCCATTGCCACAGCGCCTTGGCGATGTTCTCCCCGCGCAGCCCGGTGCCGACCAGCGGCAGGGTTGGCGGCGCCGCGCTCCCGCCGGTCGGGGCCGACGCCGACGCCCCGCCGCCTGCCGCTTGGTGGGAG
>DAHWNE010000274.1 GCA_027340195.1 Acetobacteraceae bacterium
ACACCGCGATGTCGGTGGCCAGATACGCCTCGACGAAGCGATGGGTGCCGACGATCGCGCGCGCCATGTCGCGATCCTCGCGATAGGGCGAAATGAAGGCGGTGATCAGCACGATCCCCGCCTCGTTGAACAGCCGCGCCACCTCGGCGATGCGCCGGATGTTCTCCACCCGGTCGGCCTCGGTGAAGCCCAGATCGCGGTTGAGCCCATGGCGGACATTGTCGCCGTCCAGACTCATGGTGTGCAGCCCGAGCGTGTGCAGCCGCTGTTCCACCAGATTGGCGATGGTGGATTTGCCGGCGCCCGAGAGGCCGGTGAACCAGAGCACCGCCGGGCGCTGGCCCTTCAGCGCCGCGCGTGCCGTCTTGTCGATATCCAGCCGGTGCCAGTAGATCGCCCTTCCGTTGGGCTGGACGCGGGTGATCATCCCCGCCCCAACGGTGGCCCGGGTCAGCCGGTCGATCAGGATGAACGCACCGCTGGCGCGGTCGGCGCCATAGGATTCAAGCGCCAGCGGATCGGCCAGCGCCAGGGTGACGGTACCGATCTCGTTCGCCGCCAGTTCATGGGCCTGCACCTCGGCGATGCGCTCGAGGTCGAGCCGCCCGGCGATCTCGGTCACGGTGGCCACCGTGGCGGCGGCGCCGGCCATCAGCAGATAGGCCCGGCCGCGGAACAAGGCGGTCTCGTCCATCCACACCACCCGGGCGGTGATCTGCTGGGTGGCCTCGGGCGCGGGGTCGGCGGCCAGCACGTCGCCGCGGGAGACGTCGATCTCGTGATCCAGGGTGACGATGACCGGGGTGCCGGGGTCGGCGGCGTCGCGCTCCCCGTCAGGGCCGATAATCCGGGCGATGCGCGCCCCGGTTCCGGCGCGCGCGTTGGCGACCCGCTCGCCCACCGCCAGCCGCCCGCCGCGCAGGGTGCCGGCGTACCCGCGGAAGCCAGCATCGGGGCGCAGCACCAGCTGCACCGGCAGCCGAGCCGGCGCGTCCCCGAGCGGAGCGGGCGGAACGACCGCCTCCAGCGCGGCCAGCAAGGTGGGGCCGTGATGCCAGCCCATCCGGGCCGAGGCGGTGGTGACGTTGTCGCCGTCGCGCGCCACCACCGGGATGGCGACCAGGCTGGCATCCCCGAACCGGGCGAGCAGCGTCCGCACCGCATCCTCGGCCGCGGCGAAGGGGGCGGGAGCAAAGCCCACCAGATCCATCTTGTTCACCGCCAGGATGAACCGGCGCACCCCCATCAGCGCGGCGATAGCGGCGTGGCGGCGGGTCTGCGCCAGCACCCCCTGCGCCGCATCGACCAGCAGGATCGCCACGTCCGCCAGCGAGGCGCCGGTGGCCATGTTGCGCGTATATTGCTGATGGCCCGGCGCGTCGGCCAGGATGAAGCGTCGGCGCGGCGTCTCGAAGTAGCGATAGGCGACGTCGATGGTCACCCCTTGCTCGCGCTCGGCCGCCAGGCCATCGACCAGCAGCGCGAAATCGAGGCCGCCGGGGACGGTGCCGAAGCGGCGGCTGTCCGCCTCCAGCGCCGCCAGGGTGTCGTCCGGCACCGAGTCGGTTTCGTAGAGCAGCCGCCCGATCAGGGTGGACTTGCCGTCATCGACGCTGCCGCAGGAGAGCACGCGCAGGAGCTCGGCGGGCATCAGAAATACCCCTCGCGCTTTTTCGCTTCCATGCTGGCGTCCTGGTCGAAATCGATCAGCCGCCCGGCGCGTTCCGAGGCGCGGGAGGTTGCCATCTCGGCCAGCAGCGCGGGCAGGTCGGTGGCCTCCGACTCGACCGCCGCCGAGAGCGGGTAGCAGCCGAGCGAGCGGAACCGGACCATCCTTGGGCGCGGGACCTCCCCCGGCGCCAGGCGCATCCGCGCGTCATCGACCACGATCAGCGCGCCGGCGCGTTCCACCACCGGGCGCGGGGCGGCGAAATAGAGCGGGACCACATCGATCCCCTCGACCAGGATGTAGGTCCAGACGTCGCGCTCGGTCCAGTTGGACAACGGAAACACGCGCAGGGTTTCGCCCGGCCCGCGCTGGCCGTTGTAGATTTGCCAGAGCTCCGGCCGCTGGCGCTTCGGGTCCCACACATGGCCGGGGCCGCGGATCGAGAAGATGCGTTCCTTGGCGCGTGAGCGTTCCTCCTCCCGCCGCGCGCCGCCGATGGCGCAGTCATGCCCGCCGGCATCCAGCGCCTGCTTCAGCGCATCCGTCTTCATGATGCGGGTGTAGGTGGAGGGATCGTAATCGAATGGATTGACGCCCTGGGCGAGGCCCTCGCGGTTGGTATGGACGTGCAGCGTCAGCCCGAACCGCGCCGCGGTGGCGTCGCGGAATGCGATCATGTCGCGGAATTTCCATGTCGTATCGATATGCAGCAGCGGGAATGGCAGCGGCGCCGGCGCGAACGCCTTGCGGGCCAGATGCAGCAGGACCGAGGAGTCCTTGCCGATCGAATACATCAGCACCGGCCGCGCCGACTGGGCGGCGGCCTCGCGCAGGATATGGATGGCCTCGGCTTCGAGAGCGGCGAGATGGGCAGCGTCAGCTGGGATCATGGCGCGGGCTGTAGAAGGGATCATTCCCGCGCGAAAGCCCCGGCGCGAAGAGTCCCAAACCCTTCGCGTGCTCGTCCAGACCGGAGAAAACCGTTCCCCGTCCGGCCATTACGGGAAATCCGGCCACCACCGCGCGAGCGGGCTCTGGCGCAGGATGGCGCCGATCCGCCGCTGATCCGTCTCCCCCAGCCGGCTGCGCCAGCGATGCAGGCTGGTGGCGGGGTCGCGGAACACCGAATAATAGCCCTGCGCGCCCTTGCCGGAGGTGGAGGCGGCGAGGAACGCCGCCGTCTGCGGATGCCAGGGCAGGCCGGCGAAGCCGAACAGCCGGCGCGCCTCCGCCTCCGGATCGGCGCAGAGATCGTCGTAGCGCAGCACCGTTGCATTGGCGGCGCCGTCGAGATCGTCGAGCAGCATCTCGTTGCGCACCACCCATTGCCACGCGAGCTGCTCGATCCGGTCCATCCGCGCGAGCGCCGTTGCGGTCAGCCCGTGCCGGCGGGCCGGGCGGGTCGGCGGGATCCAGTCGAGCTCGGTCGGCTCGATGAATT
>DAHWNE010000288.1 GCA_027340195.1 Acetobacteraceae bacterium
GACCGCCCACAGGCCGGAGACCAGCAGCGCCACCGTCGAGGTGAGGCCGAACAGCCGGCCGAGCGCGGTGGATTGCGCGCCGAGCCCGGTATCCGGCTCCAGCACGTTGGCCAGACCCATCATGTAGGCGATCACCTGACCGGCCATCGGCAGGGCAAGGACCAGCACGCGCGCCAGCCAGCCGAGCCAGAGCCCGGTGGCGGCATCGGCCAGCACCGTCGCGGCGGCCGGCAGCACCGCCGGCGGGACGGGCGGGATCAGCGGCCGCAGCGGAGGCAGCAGCAGCAGGGTCAGGCCGAGCGCGAGGCCGGCGCGCAGCATCGGCGGCGGGCCGGATTCGCCCAGGCCGGGCAGGACCATCACCGCGCCGGCGACGCGCGCCAGCACCAGCGCGAAGGCGAAGGCCCAGCCCGGCGCCGCCGCCAGCAGCGCGGCATCGGCGCTCATACCAGCCGGCCTCGATGTTGACCCATAAGGCATGGGTCAACGCCGGCTGGTATCAGGTCACGTTTCGCGCGCCGCCGCCCGCCAACCCGGCGCGCAGACCAACCCGCCTTATGGCCGGAAGAGCCGGCCATAAAGCGAACTGGTATCACGACGCGCCGAGCGCGACGATCCGCGAGAACAGCAGGCGGGCGTAGCTGTCCAGCGCGGCCAGCATGAACGGGCCGAGAAACAGCAGCGTGGCCCCGAGCGCGATCAGCTTGGGAACGAACGAAAGCGTCGCCTCGTTGAGCTGGGTGATCGCCTGCACCAGCGAGATCGCCAGCCCCACCACCAGCGAGGCGGCCAGCAGCGGGCCGGCCAGCTTCAGCGCCAGCAGCAGCGCCGCGGTCAGGATGGCTCCGGTCTCGGCGCTGCCCATGGCGTCACATCGGCATCTGCATGACGTCCTGATACGCCTGCACGAAGCGGTCGCGGATCGCGGTCGCGGTCTGCAACGCGAGCTCGGCCTGCGAGACCGCCATCACCACCTGGGTCAGGTCGGCGTGCCCGGCGATGGCGGCGGCGGCCTGGTGGTCGGCCTGCTGGCCGTCGGCGATCGCGCCGGCGATGGCGCGGTTCAGGGTGGCGCCGAAATCCGCCCCGCCGGTGCCGAGGCCTGGGTTGCCGGCGGCGGTCTGCCCATAGGCCCGCGCCGCCGCGCCGGGGGTGACGGTGATGGTGGGGATGGCGCTCATTTCAGCAGGTCGATGGTGCGGGTCAGCATCGAACGGGTCGCCTGCATGACCGAGACATTGGCGTCGTAGCTGCGCTCGGCCTCCCGCATGTCCATCATCTCGATGAAGCTGTTCACGTTGGGCAGCTTGACGTAGCCCTGCGCGTCGGCGGCCGGGTTGGAGGGGTCGTAGCGCAGCGGGAAGGCCGAGGGATCGGTGCCGATGCCGCTGACCTCCACCAGCTTGGTGCCGGCCGCCTCGCTCATCCGGTCGGTGAAGGTGACGGTCTTGCGGCGATACGGGGCGGCGCCGGGGGTGGCGCCGGTGGTGTCCTGGTTGGCGAGATTCTGCGCCACCACGCGCAGCCTTGTGCCCTGCGCGGACATGCCCGCGGCCGAGATCGCCAGCGCCTTGTCGAGATCCATCCGCCGCCTCCGCTACCCGTTGCCGTGGCCGAGGGTGAGTTGGAACATCGCCACGTATTTCGCGTAGAGATTGGTCACCAGCTGCTGGTCGGACGCGGCGGCGGCGATGTCGGACAGCTCCACGTCCAGCGGCACCGCGTTGCCGTCCGGCTGCTGGGCGACCGGGCGGATACGGGCGCTGCCGGGCACGCCGCCGCCACCCGGGAACTGGCGGGGGGAGACCCGGCGCAGCGTGCCGTCGGCGTCGGCCAGCACCGCGGCGAAGGGCGGCAGGTCGCGGGCGACATAGCCCGGCGTGTCGGTATTGGCGACGTTCTGGGCCAGCACCGTCTGCCGCTGCGCCAGATAGTCCAGGCGCCGGCCGGCGAGGTTCAGCAAGCCGGGGATGAGCGTGTCCATGCCCCGAGCATGGCGGCGGTTGGTTGAGCTTGGGTTAACGCCGCCTACCCCGGCCCGGGTGCCGTCAGCGCCGCCCGCATCGCCGCCACATCCCGCCGCCCGGCGCTGAGGATGTAGCCCACGTCCGACCCGCCGGTGAGGTAGCGCATCCCGAGCGACATCAACCAGGCCTGGAACGGCGTATCCTCGCGCACGCCGCCGACGCCGAAGGCGATCCCCTGCCCGCGCGCCGCCGCCGCGACATGCTCGTAGGCCTCCCGCATCCGCGGATGCTGGTAGTCGCCGGGGATGCCCATTTCGGTGCTGAGGTCGGTCGAGCCGATGTGCAGCATGTCGATGCCGGGCACGGCGGCGATCGCGGCGGCCTCGGCGACCGCCTCCGGGGTTTCGATCATGGCGATCACCAGGGTTTCGGCGTTCAGCCGGCGGTTGATCTCGGCCTGCGACAGCGCGGCGTAGCCCAGCGCCGGCACCGTGCCGGCCGCCGAGCGGTGGCCGAGCGGGGCGAAGCGGCAGGCGGCGACCATCGCCGCCGCCTCGGCGGCCGACTGCACATGCGGCACCATCACCCCCTGCGCGCCGCAATCCAGCACCCGCGCCGCCGCGTGCGGATCGTGCGAGGTCAGGCGCACGATCGGGGTGACGCCGAGCCCCACCGCGGCCACCGCGATGGCGGCGGCGGATTCGAGATCCGTCGGGTTGTGTTCGAGGTCGATATAGATCGCATCGAAGCCGCAGGCGCGGGCCAGCATCGCCACGTTGACGCTGCGCAGCTGGTTCACGCCCATGCACAGCACGAGCTCGCCGGCGGCGAGGCGGCGGCGGGCGGTGTTCTCGAAGTTCATGGTTTCCTCCGTGGTCGGGGCGAGCCTGGACCGCCGGGCTCAGGCAGGCAAACCCGCCACCCAGGCCGCGAAGGGCGCCCACAGCGCGCCCTCGGCGCCGGCGCCGGCCACCATGCCGATATGTCCGGCGCGCGGGGAGATCACCCGCGCGTCGGGAAGCGCGCGGGCCAGCGCCAGCGCGCTCTCGGGCGGGACGATGCGGTCGCGCGCCGGGGCGGCGAGGAAGGCCGGCATCGCCAGCGCCGCCGGGTCCACGGGCAGCCCGGCCACGCGCCACGCCCCGCGCGCCGGGGTGTTGGCGCCGTACCAGCCGGCGAGGCACTCGCGCGCCACCGGCGCGGCGAGGGGGACGCCGTCATTCAGCCAATCCTCCAGCGCCACGAACAGAAGCGCCCGCGCGCCGGCGCCATCCAGCCGGGCGAAGGCGCGGTATTTCTCGGCCACCCCGAACGGATCGAGCAGGGCGAACAGCAGTTGCAGCGCGTCGATCGGCAGCGCGCCATGCAGCGCCAGCGCCGGTTCCAGCAGCGGCGCGAGCCGCGCCAGCGCCTCCGCCGGGGCGGCGCCGGCGGCGTGGAAATCCCAGGGCGTGGCCAGCAGCGCGAGGCCGCGCACAAGGGCGGGTCGGCGCAGCGCCGCGGCGAGCGCCAGGAGGCCGCCCATGCAGTAGCCCGCCAGCACCACCGGCCCCGCGGCGTCGAGCGCGCGTTCCAGCCGCCCGGCGATGTAGTCGGTCAGGGTGAAGCGGCGCTCGGCGTCCTCCGGCCAGCCCCAGTCCAGCAGCAGCGGGCGCATCCCCTGCCCCGCCAGCCAGCGCAGGAACGAGTGGCCCGGCGCCAGGTCCAGCACATAGGCGCGGTTGACCAGGCTGGGCACGAACAGCAGCGCCGGGCGCCGGTCGCGGCGGGGCGCGGGCGCGCCGTAGTCCAGCAGCCGCGAGGCGCCCTCGGTCCAGATCGCCGGCGGGTCGGGCAGGTCGCGCACATAGGGGTGGCGGCGGTAGGCGGCGATGCCGGCGATCAGGGCGGCGTCCTGGCGCGCGGCCTCGGCCAGCACCGCCGCCGGCAGGGCGGCCTCAGCCCGCGGGTCGGCGCGGAGGGCGGCGGCGAACGCTTCGAACGCCGGCCCCGCCCGCGGTGGGAACACGTCCTTCCACGGCGGCGAGGCGGGATTCGAGCTCAGCGACGCGGCGACGGAGACGTTCGATCTCAGCATCGCCAGGGTCAGGTGCAGCAGCAGCGGGCGCGGGCCGCGCCGGCGGAGCGGGGCCGGGGCGTCCTGCCGGCTGGTCATGCGCGGGGCGCGGGACGGCGCGCAGCAGCGCCTCGGCGGCACCGGCCCAGAGCGCGGCGAGCGCGGCCCAGCTCTCCTGCGCTTCCCGGTCGGCCGCGAGCGCGGCGAGTTCGGACTGCCAGAGGGTGATCCAGTCGCGCGCCAGGGCAGCGGGATCCGGGGCGCCCGGGTCCGGCGGGTCGGTCATGGGGTTGCCCCTGGGGTTGCCCCGCTGCCGGCATTCTCGATCCTGTTCAAAGCGCGCGCCGCCTGTATGCTACCATCGATCACCCTGTCCCGGAGGCAGCATGTCCGAGCCGTCCCGCAGCGACCCCGAGCCGAAGCCGGCCCTGCCTCCGGTGGTGGTGAAGAAATACGCCAACCGGCGGCTCTATAACACGGAAACCTCGACTTACATCACGCTCGACACGCTGGCCGAGATGGTGCGCCAGGGGCGGGATTTCGTGGTCTATGACGCCAAGAGCGGCGAGGATATCACCCGCGGCGTGCTGACGCAGATCATCGTGGAGCAGGAGGGGCGCGGGCAGAACCTGCTGCCCACCGGGTTTCTGCGCCAGTTGATCGGGTTCTATGGCGATCAGATGCAGGGGCTGCTGCCGCGCTACCTGGAGCAGGCGATGAGCGCCTTCGCCAGCCAGCAGGAACAGGTGCGGACGGCGATGCAGAAGACCATGGGGTCGATGGGGACGCTGTTCCCATTCGGCAACGTGGAGGAGATGAGCCGGCAGAACATGGTGATGATGGAGCGGGCGATGAGCCTGTTCGCGCCGTTCTATCGCCCGCCGGGGGCGGAGGCGGCGCCCGGGCCGGCCGCGTCCGCCGCCGCCACGCCCGCCGCCGC
>DAHWNE010000307.1 GCA_027340195.1 Acetobacteraceae bacterium
GTTGCAGATCCACCGGCGGATCCCCGGCGCCGATGCGCAGCAGCCGCACCCGGCCGGCGCCGCGCGGCGGCTTGACCGAGAGCGTGCGCACCAGCTCGGGGTTGGTGTCCAGCACCGATTCCTCCACCCATTCCGTGCTGACCGGATGCGCGGCGGCGACCAGCGCGTTGAGCCCGGCCTCGATCGCCTCCTTCGTCGGCGGGTCGGGCAGGTCGAAATCCAGCCGCGAGCGGTCGGTGCCCACCGCGCCGCCGGTCACCGCCGCCCCGCGCAGCAGCGCCGAGAGCAGGTGCAGCGCGGTATGGTTGCGCATCAGCAGCAGGCGCCGGTCGCGGTCGATGCCGATCGGCACAATGGTCCCGGGGGTGGGCAGCGCCGCCCCCTCGGCCGGCAGGTGGCGGATGTTCTCGCCCTCGCCCTTGACGGTATCGGCGATCGGGGTGTCGCCGATGTGTCCGGTATCGCCAGGCTGGCCGCCGGAGCGGGCATAGAAGATGGTGCGGTCCAGCACGATCCCCTCCGGTCCCGCCGCCAGCACGGTGGCGGTGGTTTCGAACAGGTGCGGCTGGTCCAGGAACAGGCGTTCGGTCATCGGGTGCTCCATTCGGCGCGCAGGGTGGCCCGGCGCGCGCCGAGCCACAACAGGGCAAGCATGGTGAGCGCGTTGGGGAACCCGCCCTCGAGGGCGCGCGCGATCGCGGCGGCGGCCGGCCAGACGCGCAGGCGGATGTCCTCCTCCTCGCCGGCGAGGCCCGCGGTGCCCAGCAGCCCGTCCGGCCCGGCTGGCGGGATGCGCACCCGCCCGGCGAAGGTCGCGCAGCATTCGTCGGTGCCGCCGGGGGATAGCATCACTTGCGAGATCGGGGTCAGCAGGTCGGGCATGAGGCCCGTCTCCTCCGCGGTCTCGCGCCGCGCCGCGGCCTCGGCGTCCTCGCCGGAGTCGCAGAGCCCGGCGGGAAGTTCCACCAGCACCGGGTCCAGCCCGGCAGCCAGCACCGGCAGGCGGAACTGCTCGATCAGCAGCACGGAATCGGCCCAGGGATCGTAGGGGAGCAGGGCGGCGGCCGGGCCGCGGCGCCAGAGCTCCCACACCCTGGGGCCGGAGGGCGTGCCGTCGAAGCGGCGGGTGCGAAAATGCACCACGTCGAGCGGGAAGCGGCCATCCCAGACGCGGTCGGTCCGCGTGACGACGAGGCCAGGGTATGTGGGGAGCAGGGGCGGGGGTCGCATCGGCCGAAGACTAACAAGCCGCGCCGCGCCTGTCGCGCGGCAACCATTCGTTCACCTATCGGGCGTCGAATATGCGGGCCAGGAAAACCCCGAGGGCAAGCCGTCATGCACGATCTCGCCGCGCTTCGCGCGGCCGATGCCCCATCCGCCGTTCCCGACCTCGCGCTGTCGCGCGCGCTGCTGGACAGCCGGCAGCGCTGGCGCGACCTGGTCGGCATGGCCGCCGACCTGGTGTTCGAGACCGACGCCACCGGCCGGCTGGCCTTCGTGATGCCGGATCCGGCGCTGGGCTGGCCGTCGGCGGTGCTGCTGGCTCAGGATCCTGCCAAGCTGCTGGCCGACCCGGGCGG
>DAHWNE010000310.1 GCA_027340195.1 Acetobacteraceae bacterium
AGGAAGGCGGCCAGCTGCGCCACCTGATCGGGCCGGGTCTTGGCGGCGCGTGCCTTCATCTGCTCCTCCGACTGGCCGGGCACGGTCTCGATCATGCGCGAGAAGGCGTGCGGGCCGATGCAGTTCGAGCGGATCTTGTAGCGCTGCATGTCCATGGCGATGTTGCGCGAGAGGCCGGCGATGCCGAGCTTGGCGGCGCCGTAATTCACCTGGCCCACGCTGCCGATCAGGCCCGAGGTTGAGGTCATGTGGACGAAGGCGCCGCTCTCCTGCTTGCGGAAATGCGTCACCGCGGCGCGCGAGACATAGAACGCGCCGTAGAGATGCACCTTGATGACGGCGTCGAACTCCTCCGGGCTCATGTAGTGGAACATGCGGTCGCGCAGGATGCCGGCGTTGTTCACCACGATGTCGATGCGTCCGTAGCGGTCGATCGCGGTGGCGACGATGCGCTGGGCGGACTCCCAATCCGCCACCGAATCGGCGTTGGCGACCGCGGCGCCCTGGCCGTGCGCGGCCTCGATCTCGGCCACCACCTGCTGCGCGGGGGTGGCGTCGGCGCCCTCGCCGGTGACCGCGGCGCCAAGGTCGTTGACCACCACCTTGGCCCCTTCCGAGGCCATCACCAGCGCGATGGCGCGGCCGATGCCGCGTCCGGCGCCGGTGACCACGGCGACTTTTCCGGCAAGCATGGAACCATGGGGCATGGATTTCCTCCGTCCTGTTGCGTTGAGCGGAGCCAGGATGCGACGCGGCGCGGGCGCTGTCACCCCCGGGCTACCCGCCGGTAGGGGGTGGGGCGAAGGCAGCGAATCCTGTCCGGGTGCAATCGGCCGCGCAATCCGGCGGGGGCCGTGCTAGACACCCCCGTATCGTTCCAACCCAGGGGGAGACACCCATGCGCCTCGTTCCCGTTCTCGCCGGTGCTGCCCTCGTTGTCGGGCTCGCCGCCCCGGCGCTCAGCACGCCGGCGGTGGCCGCCGAGACCGCGCCCACCCCGGCGCAGATCGTGAAGGGTCTGACCCCCACCAAGGGCGGTCCGCCGACCACCCGCGGCATCCGCGTCGTCAATGGCGGCGCCGCGGCCTCCGCCGGGGCGCGGCCGGCGGCGGCTTCGGTCGCCCGGCCGGCCTCGGTCAGCCTGACGGTGGAATTCGCCACCGGCTCGGCGGCGCTCACGGCGCAGGCGCGGCATACGCTGGACGCGCTCGGCAAGGCGCTGAACGACCCCAAGCTGGCCGGCGACAGGTTCCGCATCGAGGGGCACACCGATACGGTGGGCAGCGCCGCCGCCAACCTGGCCCTGTCGCGGCGGCGCGCGGAGCGGGTGGCGCAGTATCTGGAAGACCGGTTCTCCATCCCCGCCGCGCGGCTGACGCCGGTCGGCATGGGCGAGCAGGGGCTGGCTGTCGCCACGCCCCCGCAAACGCCGAACGCGGCCAACCGCCGCGTGGTGGTGGTCAACCTGGGCGGCTGACCCCGGCGCCGGTCGGGCGAAGGGCCAGGGCGCCTTCGCCCATCAGCGCCAGCGCCACCAGCGTGACCGCCCAGAACAACGGGTATTCGTAGCCGCCGCCCTTGGCGGTGAACAGGAATCCGTTGTGGATATGCACCAGCGCGATGGCGCCGACGAGATCGGCCACCAGCACCAACACGGCGGGGCGGACGAACACGCCAAGAATGAGCGCCAGACCGCCGATCGTCTCGACCGCGATGATGACCAGGCCGAACCAGCCGGGCAGGCCGAGCGAGGCGAAGAAATGCTCGGTGCCGGCGGGGGTGAAGATGAAGAACTTGATCCCGGCGTGGATCAGGAAGAACACGCCGCAGAGCAGCCGCAGCAGCAGCGCGGCATAGGGTGCGGTGGGGGCGAGGCCGGTGGATCCGTTCATCGCCGGCACTCCTGGCCGGGGCGGGTCCTGGATCGGGAGGCTTGGGTAGGTCGCGGCGGCATGGCGGGGTCTCCTGAATGATTTTCGGCCTCCGTTGGGCGGAGGCGCGGTGGGATTTGGCGCTTGTGGTTGCAAAGGGGAAGTAGGTATCTTTAGGTAACTACCCTTGCGCCACCATTCGGACCGATCGCCATGCCCCGCCGCCGCGCTGCCTCCCCCTGCCCGATGCAAGCCCTGCTGGGACTGCTGACGGGTCCCTGGACCACCTACATCCTGTGGGTGCTGGGCAGCGCCGGCCCGCAGCGGTTCGGCGCGCTGCGTCGGGCCGTGCCGGGGATCTCGGCGCGGTTGCTGACGGTGCGGCTCCGGGTGCTGGAGGAGGCCGGGGTGGTCCGGCGGGACGTGGCCCCGACCATTCCGCCGCAGGTGAGCTATGGCCTCACCGCCCGAGGGCGGGAGCTGATGGGCGCGCTGGAGGCGCTGAACGCGGTGGCGCGGCGGTGGTACCCCGAGGCGGTGGCGGCGGAACCGCGGGCGGCGTGAGCCGGGCTACCCTCGCCCCAGCACCGCCGCCACCTCCGTCAGCGCCGCCGGGTCCTCGATGGTGGCCGGCACCACCGGGGTGCCGCCATCGGCCAGCACCCGGATCGTCCCGCGCAGGATCTTCCCCGAGCGCGTCTTCGGCAGCCGCTTCACCACCAGCGCCTGGCGGAACGCGGCCACCGGCCCGATGCGCTCGCGCATCAGCGCCACCAGTTCGGCCTCGATCTCGCCCCCCGCCCGCGCGACTCCGGCCTTCAGCACCACCAACCCCAGCGGCACCTGGCCCTTCAGCGCATCCGCGGCCCCGATCACGGCGCATTCGGCCACGTCCGGATGCGCCGCCAGCACCTCCTCCATCGCTCCGGTGGACAGCCGGTGGCCGGCGACGTTGATGATGTCGTCGGTGCGCCCCATCACCCACACGTCGCCGTCGGCGTCCACCATCCCGGCATCGCCAGTGCGGTACCAGCCGGGGAAATCGGCGAGATAGGCGCGGGTATAGCCGGCATCGTCGCCCCACAGCGTGGGCGCGCAGCCGGGCGGCACCGGCAGCCGCAGCGCCAGGTTGCCGGTCACCCCCGGGGCCACGGCGGCGCCGTTGTCGTCCAGCGCGGCCAGCGCATAGCCCGGGCAGGGCCGCCCACCGGAGCCGGGCTTGAACGGATACATCCCGAAGCCGCGGAAGCCGGAGGTGATCGGCCAGCCGGTCTCGGTCTGCCACCAATGATCGATCACCGGCCGGCCCAGCCGCGCGGCCGCCCACAGCGCGGTGGGCGGGTCGCAGCGCTCGCCGGCCAGGAACAGCGTTTCGAATGCGGAGAGATCGCTCTGCGCGATCAGCGCGCCGTCCGGGTCCTGCTGCTTGATCGCCCGCAGCGCGGTCGGCGCGGTGAACAGCACCTTCACCCGGTGGCGTGCCAGCACCCGCCAGAACGTGCCGGCATCGGGCGTGCCGACCGGCTTGCCCTCGAACATGACGGAGGTGCAACCGCGCAGCAGCGGCGCATAAACGATGTAGCTGTGCCCCACCACCCAGCCCACGTCGGAGGCGGTCCAGAACACATCGCCCGTACCGAGGCCGTAGATCATGCGCATGGACGCATGCAGCGCCACGGCATAGCCGCCGGCATCGCGCACGATCCCTTTCGGCTTGCCGG
>DAHWNE010000311.1 GCA_027340195.1 Acetobacteraceae bacterium
ATCGTCGCCGATACCCCTCGCGCCGCCCGCGACGCCGCCGAGGCGATCGCCGTCACCTATTCCCCCACCGCCGCCTGCGTCGATCCCGCCGCCGCGCTGGCCGCCGACGCCCCGCGGGTCTGGCCGGACCTGCCCTCGAACCAGGTGTTCAAGTGGGAGATCGGTGACCGCGCCGCCACCGACGCCCTGTTCGCCCGCGCCGCCCGCGTGGTGCGTCAGACGGTGGTGAACAACCGCATCGTGGTGTCCTCGATGGAGGCGCGCGCCGCCGTCGCCGAGTATGACCCTGCCGCCGGGCGGTGGACGCTCTATGCCAATACCCAGGGCGGCTGGCTGGTGAAGAACTTGATCGGCGGGCTGTTCGGCGTGGCGCCCGACCGGTTCCGCGTCATCACCCCCGATGTCGGCGGCGGCTTCGGCATGAAGCTGTTCCTGTATGCCGAGCACGTGCTGACCTGCTACGCGGCGCGCAAGCTCGGGATGCCGGTGAAATGGGCGGCCGACCGGTCGGAGGCGTTCCTGTGCGACACCCAGGGCCGCGACAACGTCACCCTGGGGGAGATCGCGCTGGACGCCGAGGGCCGCGTGCTGGCGCTGCGTACCCGCAACACCGCCAATATGGGTGCCTATCTGTCCACCTTCGCGCCCTATATCCCGACCTATGCCGGCACCGGGGTGCTGGCCTCGGTCTATCGGTTCCAGGCGGTCCATGCCGAGGTGACCGGCGTCTTCACCCATACCGTGCCGGTGGACGCCTATCGCGGCGCCGGACGGCCGGAGAGCAATTACCTGGTCGAGCGGCTGATGGATCAGGCGGCACGTGAACTCGGCGAGGATCGCGCCGCGTTCCGCCGCCGCAACATGCTGACCCCGGCCGAGCTGCCGCACCAGACCCCGGTGGGCAAGACCTACGACAGCGGCGATTTCCCCCGCGTGCTGGATACCGCGCTGGCGCGCATCGACTGGGCCGGCTTCCCCGCCCGCCGCGCCGCCGCGAACGGCCGACGGCGCGGCATCGGCATGGCGTACTACCTGGAAGCGACCGGTGGCGACCCCACCGAGCGGGCCGAGATCCGCTTTGCCGAGGATGGCGGGGTGGACGTGTTCGTGGGCACCCAATCCACCGGCCAGGGCCACGAGACCGCCTATGTGCAGCTGGTCTCCAACAAGCTCGGGATCGATGCCGAGCGGATCCGCATCCGCCAGGGCGATACCGATACCATCCCGGTGGGCGGCGGCACCGGCGGCGCGCGCAGCCTCTATTCCGAGGGCCAGGCAATCCTGGTCACCACCGACAGCGTGATCGAAAAGGGCCGGCAGGCCGCCGCCGAGACGCTGGAGGCCGCCGTCGCCGACATCGTGTTCGCCGATGGGCGCTTCGCCATCGCCGGGACCGACCGCGGGATCGACATCCTGGCGCTCGCCGCGGCCCAGCGCGCCCGCGCCGCCGCCGGCCAGACCGCGGTCAGCCTGGATGCCGCCGAGGTGGCGGAGATCAAGGCGCACACCTTCCCCAACGGCTGCCACATGGCCGAGGTGGAGGTGGACCCGGAGACCGGAACCGTGCGCCTGTTGCGCTATCAGGTGACCGACGATGTCGGCCGCGCGGTGAACCCGATGATCGTGCGCGGCCAAGTGCATGGCGGCGTGACCCAGGGGTTCGGCCAGGCGGTGCTGGAGCATACGGTCTATGAGCCCGGCTCCGGCCAGCTGCTCTCCGGCAGCTTCACCGACTACGCGCTGCCGCGCGCCGACGACCTGCCGGATATCGAAGTGGATTTCGTGGAAGTCCCCTGCGCCACCAACCCGCTCGGGGTAAAGGGCGCGGGCGAGGCCGGCGCGGTGGGCAGCCCGCCCGCGGTGATCAACGCCATCCTCGACGCGCTGGCCGGCGACGGGGTGCGGCGGCTCGACATGCCGGCGACGCCGGAGCGGGTCTGGCGGGCGCTGCGTGGCGGGTAAGGCCGCGACGAAACCGCGCTCTCGACCGGGGCGTGGCAAGCCCGCCCTCCCCGCCCTTTGGAACCCGCGTGCGGCTGGCCGCCCACCACCCTTCGATCGTCGGCTCCCGCACCGAGGATCTCTTGCCTTCGCACCGGCCGCGGTCGGGGCGCGGTATGCCTGGGCGACGCCTTCGCGCTGTCGCTCCTGGCACCGCCCGGCGGTGTCCGCTCACCCCGTCCCGGCGATATAGGCGCGCAGATGATCGACCGCTTGGTCCTGCTCCAGGATACGCGCCTTCACCACGTCGCCGATGCTGACCAGCCCGACGATATGGCCGGCCTCCAGCACCGGCAGGTGACGCACGCGACGCTCGGTCATCAGCGCCATCGCCTGTTCCACGCTGTCGCGCGGGCCGATGGTGCTGAGAACGCGGGTCATCAACTGGGCCGCGGTCATTTCCAAGGTGATCGCGCCGACGCTGCCGAGGCTGGTCACGATGTCGCGCTCGCTCACGATCCCCAGCAGGCGATCGTCGGAGTCGGTGACCAGCACGGCGCCGATCCGCCGCTCCCGCAGCACTCTTGCCAGGTCAGGCACCGTGGTTTCCGGGGCGACGGTGATGACCTCATCACCCTTGTGGCGCAAAATTGCGGCAATCGTGGTCATGGGCGTGCTCCCCTTGTCGGCACGCCGCCAACTTGCGCCCGGAGCGGTTGCCATTGCAACGGGTAAGCCGTGCGGTGCAGCATCACCGCCCCGCGATCAGGCGGAGAGGAATGCCCGCACCGCCGCAAGCCAGCGCACCGGCTGCTCGCGCACCGAGCAATGCCCGGCCGGCCCCACCCATTCCAGCCGCGCGCGCGGGATGGTGCCCGCCATCAGCCGCGCCGCGTCGCGGAACGCCTGGCTTTCCCCGGTGCCGCAGATCACCAGCGCCGGCGCGGTGATAGCCGAAAGCAGCGGGCGCAGCTCGGCCGCGCCCAACGCCTCGCAGGCACGCGCATAAACCTCGCCGTCGCAGGCCGAGAGCGTCGCGCGCACCCATTGCACCGCCGGCGGGTCGGCGGCCAGGAACGGCTCGGTGAACCAGATCCGCAAGAGGCCGGGGACCAGGCTCGCCACCCCGTCGCGCCTTGCGGCAGCGGCACGGGCGACCCACATCGCGCGCATCTCGTCGGGGTATCGCGGGGTGGTGTCGCCCAGCACCACCCGGCCGGTGAGCGCGGGATGGCGGGCCGCGAAGGCCTGCGCCACCAACCCACCCAGCGACAGGCCGCAGAGATGCACCGGCCCGATCGACTCCGCCCGCAGCCGGGCGGCAAGCTGGTCGGCCAGTGCCTCCACCGTGTAGGCGCCCGGGGACGGGGCGGCGTCGCCATGGCCGGGAAAATCGTAGGACAGCAGGGTGAAGCGTTCGGCCAGGGGAGCCAACGGCTCCCACAGCGCGTGGGTGACGCCGAGACAGTGCAGCAGCATCAGGGCCGGGCCCTCGCCCTGGCGATGGAAGCGAATCGCGGCGGGGTCGAGCGGGGTCATCGCGAGGCCTCCGCGTCCCAGGCCCTGGCCGGATGCATCGTAAACCCCGCGGGTCGGGCGCAGGCGCGCGCGGCCTCCGCGGGCGACAGGTCCCGGTCCCAGGCATTGGCATCGAAGCGGAAGCCGTTCACGCCATTCGCCGCCTCGGAGACGACGAACAGCAGGGGCGGCACCATCTCCTCCGGCTCGACCAGCTTCGGTTTCGTTCCAGCCGCGCTCCAGGCCCGCATCTCCGCGGCCATCCCCGGCGTGTTGGCGCCGGCGCCCGGATTGACGACATTGACCGTGACCCCGGTGCCATCAAGCTCCTTCGCCCAGATCTCGCTGGCCATCTCCAGCGCCGCCTTGGACGCGCCATAGGCGGCGCTGCCGACCCGGTTCATCGTATCGAGCTTGGTCGTCACGTTGACGATGCGCCCCCAGCCACGCGCGACCATGCCCGGCGCCGCCCGCCGCGCGAGCGCCTCGGCGGCAAGGAAGTTCACCGCCATCACATTATGGTTGATCGTGTCTGACAGCTCGTAAAACCGACGCGGGCCGTCGAGGAAGCGGCGCGGATCGATATAGGTGAACGTGAGCCCCGCATTGTTGACCAAAATATCGACCGGACCGAAGCGCGCGACGGCGGCGTTCAGCACCTGATCGGGCGCGCCCGGTAGGCGCAGATCGGCCACCAGGCAGGACAGGGCGCCGCCCTCGGCCAGCCGCTCCGTCTCGGCGGCGTCCGCCGGGATATGCCCCACCGCCAGCACCCGGCACCCTGCGCGCATCAGCCCGAGCGCCATCGCCCGGCCCAGTCCGCTGGTCCCACCCGTCACCACCGCCGTGCGCATCGCACCCCTCCCCGATCGGCGATCATCTTGACCAGACGCCGTCCGAACGCGCAAGCTAAGGAAAATCCCCCAGGGAGTTCAAGATATGCGGTTCGGATTGTTCGGCGGCGCGCGCACCAAGCGGATGACGGGCGGACCCGCCGTCGGCTACGGCGACAGCCACGGCTATCGCGATTTCATCGAGTACGTGGTGGAAGCCGAACGGCTCGGCCTCGACAGCGTCTTCCTGGTCGAACACCATTTCACCGGCCAGGGGCAGGTCTCGGCCTCGATGAGCCGGCTCGCCTACCTCGCCGCGCGCACCAGCCGCATCCGGCTCGGCACCGCGGTGGTGGTGCTGCCCTGGCACAACCCGATCCTGGTCGCCGAGCAGGCGGCCACGCTCGATCTGCTGTCCGGCGGGCGGCTCGATCTCGGCGTCGGCAAAGGCTATCGCGCCGCCGAATTTGCCGGGTTCTGCATCCCGCCCGAGGAGGCGACCGAGCGCTTCGACGAGGCGGTGGAGGTGATCCGCAAGGCATGGACCTCGGAGGGCCGGTTCTCCCACCACGGCAAGCGCTGGCACTACGAGAACGTGGTGGTGGAGCCGGAGCCGATCCAGCTGCCGCACCCGCCGCTGTGGCTCGCCGCCGGCTCCCCGGACTCGATCCGCCGCGCCGCGCGGGAGGGCTATAACCTGCTGCTGGATCAGCTCGGATCGATCGGCATCACCATCGAGCGGGTGGGCATTTTCCGCGAGGAGTGCGCGAAGATCGGCCGCGCCTACGACCCCTCCATAGTCGGCACCACGCGGGCGCTGCAACTGATCCATTCGGAGGAGGAGCGGGAGGCTGCCTTCGCCACTCGCGCGCAGGTGCTGAACGTGATCGGCGATCTGCGCCGCGGCGAGCTCGCGCCCGACGACGTACGCCACGACGACGCGCCGCTGTTGGGCACGCCCGAGGAG
>DAHWNE010000318.1 GCA_027340195.1 Acetobacteraceae bacterium
CCACCGCCACCGCCCCCGGCCCCGGCCGCGCCCTCCGCCGCCACCATCGCCAGCGCGGTGGTCCGCTACGCCGCCCAGCTCAACGCGCGCGTGCAGGCGCGGCTGGTGGTGCCCGACGCGGTGGCGATACTGCACCTGTCCGGCACCACCCGGCTGGCGATCCGTGTCGCCCCGAACGGAACCGTGCTCGGGATCCGCATCATCCGCTCATCCGGCGCCGGGCCCATCGATCGCGCCGCGCTGGCCGCGGTGCGGGCCGCAAGCCTGCCCCGCTTCGGCCACGACATGCCGCGCCATCCCGTCACCTTCACCCTGACGGTCCGGCTGCGCGACTGAACCGCGCGTGCTATCACCCGCGCCGAACGATCACGGAGCCGCGCCATGCCCACGCCCCCCGCCCACCAGATCCCCGGCGTCTACCACCGCCGCATCGGCGAGATCGTCGTCACCGCCCTGTCGGACGGCTATCTCGACGGCAGCACCGAAGTGCTGCGCAACATCGACCCCGCCGAGGCCGATCGCCAGCTCGCCGCCGCGTTCCGCCCCGGGCGGCGCACCTCGGTCAATTGCTTCGCCGTCTATTCCGCCGGTCGGCTGGCGCTGATCGAAACCGGCTCGGGCAACTACCTGCTGCCCACCGCCGGCAAGCTGCCGGCCAATTTGAAAGCCGCCGGCATCGACCCCGCCGCGATCGAGGCGGTGCTGCTGACCCATATGCATCCGGATCATTCCGCCGGCCTGTCGGACCCGACCTCCGGCGCGCGGCGCTTTCCCAACGCGCGGCTGGTGGTGCATGAGAACGAACCCCGCCACTGGCACGACGACGCGGCGATGGAACGCGCCAGCGAACGCGCCCGCAAGCTCTATTTCCAGTGCGCGCGCGAACAGGTGGCGCCGTATCTGGACCGCATGGACCCGTTCGCCGCCGCCGGGCAGGAGGTGTTCCCCGGTGTCACCACCGTGCCGCTGCACGGCCATACCCCGGGCCATACCGGCTACCTGATCGCCTCCGGCGGCGAGCAACTGCTGATCTGGGGCGATATCGTCCATGTGCCCGACATCCAGGTGGAACACCCGGAAGTGGCGATCGAGTTCGACACCGACATGCACGCCGCCATCGCCACGCGCCGACGCGCGCTCGACATGGCCGCCACCGATCGGCTGCTGATCGCCGGGATGCATGTGCATTTCCCCGGCTTCGCCCATATCGTCCGCCGCGGCGGCGGCTACGCGCTGCTGCCCGAACCCTGGGACCAGGCGTTCTGACCCGGGCGCGAGGCCGCGCGGCTCAGAACCGTTCCTCCCCGCGCCGGCGCGCCGGGTCCGGGAAGTCGCGGGTCAGCGCGGCGGTGAAATTGCGGACCAGCTGGTTGACGCCGGCGTGGACCACCTCGGTCACCCCGGCGCGGCCGGCGGTCAGCTGGAAGGCGCGGTCCAGCTGGGCCAGGTTTTCGGTTTCGATGATGATGTGGAACTCGCCGAGGCCGGGCGGGCCGAAGCCCAGCTTGCGCCGGGTCAGCCGCCAGCCGGCGATGGCCCCCTGCCGCTCCAGCAGCCCCAGCCAGTCGCGCAGCCGGTCGGCGAACTCCAGATCGCGGACCCCGGGCTTCAGATCGCACCAGATCTGATAGAGGTCCACCGGCTCACCTATCGGCGGCGGGAGGCGCTGGTGCTGCAGGGAACCACACCGGCCGGCAACGCGTCCTTCCCGGCGGCGTAGAGCGGCAGCTGGGTTGACGATTGCAGGGACTGGGCCTCGGCAAACAGTGCCGCGTTGCGCGGGCAGAAATCGCTGCCCTGGGCGATCGCGGCGTCCGATTGGGCGTTGGCCAGGTTGGTCACGAACCGGTCCTGCGCCGCCTGCCCGCCGCGCCCGTAGCGGCGCAGGAAATAGCGGTGCAGCGATTGCTCGGCGGCGAACAGACCGGGCTGGTAGCGGCGCATGAAGCTGTTGTACTGGCTGCTGTCGTGGCAGGCGGTGGCCAGCAGCATCATCTCGCTTTGCAGCGCCGCCACGTCGAAAGTGGCGCGCGAGGGGCAGACCGCGCCGCGGGCCAGCGCGGCGGGCAGTACGAATCCGGCCAGCACGGCCAGACGCAGCGGAAGCAGACGGCGCATCTCGAGAGGCTCCGGAACGACGACGGCGTGTTCCTGCCGCGTCGGCGGCGGCACCGCAAGGGTCATGCGCGGCGCGGGCGTATCACCGGCATCGGCGCGCGGGCCGCGCGCCCGACGGCGAGCGCGAAGCCGAGGCCCAGCGTGACCAGCGTCACCCAATGCGCGGGGCGCAGGCCGAAGCGCAACGTCTCGTTGGCGGCCAGCACCCGCCAGGGGTCGATGCCGGTGGCGATGGCGTACCAGGCGAACTCGATCGCCGCCGTCCCCAGGCCGGAGGCCAGCGCCAGCGCCGGCCAGACCCACAGCCGCCCGCGCCAGCCCACCGGCAGCGCGCGCCAAGCCATCAGCCAGAGGAACAGCCCCGCCATCACCGTGGGTTCGCCCACCGCCGCCTTGCTCTGGATGAAGAAATGCAGCAGCGCCAGCACCGCGATCGGGTAGGCCAGGCGGTGCAGCCGGGTCCAGCCGCGCCCCAGGCGGCGCACCGCGGCGTCGAACGAGGTCACCGCCAGCGCCGCCAGCCCGAGCAGGGCCACGAAGCCGATGGTGAGATAGAACCGACGCAGGATCTCCCCGGCGACGAAGCCGAGCCGAAGGTTCTCGTCGATGACATAAAGCGTGAGATGGGCCAGCGCGTACACCGCGGCGGTGACCCCCACCATGCGGCGGATCACCGTCAGCCCGGGCCAGGCGAGTGCCTGCGAGAACGGGGTGATGGCCAGGGCGAGCAGGATGAAGCGGACCGTCCAGAGTCCCAGCCACAGCAGCGTGGCCTTGACCGGCCGCCCGCCCAGCTGGTGGGTCACCAGCCAGAACGCCACCACCGAGGCCGGCGCCGCGCAGCCGACCAGGGTGGCGGTCTTGAACCACGAGAATTGCCCACGCCGGTCGCGCCAGGGCGCCTTGCGCCGCCGTTGTGCCGCCATCGCCCGCCTTGCCTCCGATCCCGCCGCGCCCGTTCAGGGGTGCCCGGCGCCCAACCCGATATGGGAGAGATTCACCAGATGTATACCGGGCCCCGGATAGAACAGCGCCGGCGGTTCCGGCCCGTCGCGCACCGCGACCGCGAGCGCGGTGCCGTCCGGCGCCACGCCGTTGCCGATGCCGTGGCCCCGCGCGCGCAGGATGATGCCGTCGGCGGTGACGCAGGCGGTACCGTCGCCACGCTTGCCGCGCCAGGACCAGTCGGTGCAGCGCCGGCCGAGCAGGGTCTGGGTGCCCTCGGCACGGATGCGATCCCCGGGCGGCGGCGCGTAGCCGCCGGGGCGGACCGGCACCGCCATGGGGAACAGGAAGCCGATGCCGGTGGCGGGGTTGATCGCCTCCATCCGCTGGGCGCGGAAATTCACCAGCAGGAAATAGCCGCCGCTCTGCGCCGCCGGGGCGGAGAGGCGCAGGCGCTGGAGGGCGGCGTTCCAGCGCGCGGTCACGCGCAGGGTGCGCCGCTGTCCGCCCGGGCTCAGGCTGCCGCGCACCAGGTAGGTCACCGCCACGTCATGGGTCGGGAACACCACCGGCAGGCGCGACGGCCCGGCCAGGGAGACGGCGGCGGCCAAGAGAAGATGCTTCATGTCTCCCCCAGGGCGCGCAGCGCCGCGGTCAGACGAGCCGGCTCCGGCGCCGCCTCCCACCGCGCCGGCGCATCCAGCGCCGAGACCAGCCGGTGTTTGTAGTCGGCGCGCGCGATCTCGGCGGCGCCGAAGCGGGCCAGGTGGGGGGTGACGAACTGCGTATCCAGCAGGCGGAATCCGCCCAGCCGCAGCCGCGCCACCAGATGCACCAGCGCCACTTTCGAGGCGTCGCGGACGCGGGAGAACATGCTCTCGCCGAAGAACACCCCGCCCAGCGCCACCCCGTAGAGGCCGCCCACCAGCGCCCCGTCCAGGCGGCATTCCACCGAATGGGCGAGGCCCATCCGGTGCAGGGTGGTGAACAGGGATTCGATCTTCGGGTTGATCCAGGTGTCCTCCCGCCCCGGGGCCGGGGCGGCGCAGCCGGCGATGGTGGCGGGGAAATCGGTGTCCGCGCTGACCGCGAACCGCCCCGAGAGCACGGTGCGCAGCAGCCGGCGCGGAACATGGAACCCGTCGAGCGGGAGAATGCCGCGACGCTCCGGGTCCAGCCAGTAGAGCCGGTCGCCCCCCCGCGACTCCGCCATCGGGAACAGCCCGTGCCGGTAGGCGCGCAGCATCAGTTCCGGCGTGAGTTCCAGGCTGCGGCGGGACATGGGCGCAGTGTGCGCTGCCGCCCGGGGCTTGCAAAGCCCGGCCCGGTGGCGCCGGCCGCCGCCCGGCGCGCGGTCCGGCGCGCCCCTATGAGCCGATCGCGCGAGTCCCAAGGGCGCGCGGGATTGCCGCTTGCGAATCACTATATCCGGTGTTCCATTGCCGGGATCGACCCCTATATATGGGTCCAGCAGGAGCCGTCCCCATGCCGTTCGACCTGTCTCCCCGTCCCCTGCCCGGCGCCGCGTTCGGCGAAACCCCGCTGCCGCCCCGCGCGCTCAGCCCCGGCATGGGCATCGCGGTCGCCCGCCGCACCGTGTTCCGCCCGGAGGACGAGTCCTGCTTCGGCCGGGTCGCCGACCGGGTGGCGGCCGGCAACATCGCCCTGCTCGGCCGCGCCGACGCCGAGACCGCGATCGAACAGGCGCGGCTGCGCAACGCCATCGCCACCGGCGCGCTGCTCACCTCCGGGCGGCACCTGCAACACGGCGATGCCGATCAGCCGGGGCGCAACATCGAGGTGTTCACCAACTGCGCCACCGCCATCGCCTCCTTCGTCAAGTTCTACCTGCTGCTGAACGGCTCCGGCGTCGGCCGGTCCTATGACGACGCGCTGATCGCGGTGGACTGGGCGGAGGCGCCGACGCTGCGCTTCCGGCTGGCCGCCGATCACCCGGATTACCCCGACGCGGCGCGGGTGCTGGGCGAGGATGCGCCGGCGGACCTGGCCGAGCCGGAGGCACCGGCCGACGCGCGCCGGCACGTGATCGCCGACAGCCGCGAGGGCTGGGCCAAGGCGGTGGAGATTCTGGAATCCATGGCCTTCGCCGGGGCGCGCGGGCAGGTTCTGCTGCTGGATTTCTCGGCGATCCGCCCGGCCGGCGCGCCGATCCGCGGGATGCAGGGACGGCCCGCCTCCGGCCCGCTGTCGCTGCTGCGGGCGTTCCTGAACATCCAGCGCCATGTCATCGAACCCGCCCGCGCCGGCGGGATGGCGCGGTGGGAGCAGGCGCTGCTGGTCGATCACCATCTTTCCGTGGAAGTGCAGGTGGGCGGCGCGCGACGGGCGGCGCGGATGGCGACCAAGTCGTGGCGCGACCCCGGCGTGTTGCGCTTCATCCGCGCCAAGTCCGATGGCGGCCTGTGGACCGCCAACCATTCGGTGATGGTGGACCGCACCTTCTGGGCCTTGCAGCGTCCGGACCGCAGCACCGAACTGGCACACCACGCGCAGGCGGTGTTCGCCGAGGCGACGCGCTGCGCCTATGCCAACGGGGAGCCAGGGTTCATCAACGGCGACGCGCTGGAGGACCACCGCACGCGCTTTGCCTGGCACAAGCCGGTGTATGAGGACGGGCGCGACCTGCGCAGC
>DAHWNE010000321.1 GCA_027340195.1 Acetobacteraceae bacterium
CGTGAGCGGCCAACTGCGTCTGGCCCTAGCCGGTATAAATGATTTCGGATGGCGAACACCCAACACGAAAGTTGCTTGACACTAGTCGCGGGTGGATCGCTTCCTAACAGTTGAACTACTCCGAAATTGTGCTGTATTGTCGGCACGATGGTCGGCACGATGGTCGGCGCGAGGTACGAATGATCGGGAATTTGCTTTGGGGTGCTTTCGGTTCGATCCTCATTTTTCTGGTGAGTCTTTCCACTGCACTTCACCGACAGGAAACGCGCGACAAGGCGGTAACTCAGGCTGTGGTGGCAGCTCTTAATTGGTCCGACTCTATATCGCCGCTGGATTTTGAACGCTATTGCTGCGAGTTTCTGCGCCTGATCGGATGGCGAGCAGAGACGACGAAGGCATCAGGCGATCAGGGCGCCGATATCATCGCGTGGCGCGACGGCGTGCGCGTGATCTGCCAATGTAAGAAATATGCCAAGGCGGTGGGGAATAAGGCAGTTCAGGAGGCATTCTCGGCCAAGCAGTTCTATCGAGCGACGGCTGGCGCAGTGATCTCAAACGCCCCCTTTACCCGCGGAGCCAGAGAGCTGGCCGTGGCTACAGACATCAGACTGCTTCACTTCACCGATTTGGTCCACTTCAGCTCGATCATGATTCCAGGCACTTCCGATATCGATCCCGCGAGTCTAAATCCAGGCGAAATCCAGGCAGAATCACGCTTTAGATCATATCAGAACGCACTCTATGTGATATGCATAATTTCGGTATTGATATTTACCGTATGCCTTTCCGGCGCGATTGATGGCCTAACTCGCAGTTAGCAGGTGAGCGCGGGCAATGAGATTTGCTGTCATAGCATATTGTGTTTCTAATGGGATAGAATTGTGTGCGGGCTTTCCTGGCTCAATCGCGCCCGGCACACCTACCCCAACCCTTACGGAGCCCTTTGCTTCCATCATCGTCCGGCTGACCGCCTGCATTGCAGCGTAGGGGGGCCTACCTGCTCACGTCCCGCCCCCACAACCGCCCCGAAGCAATCCGCGCCCCCGCCGCCGCCGCCGCCAACTTCACCCAAACAATCTCCTCCGCCACATATTCCCGCCCCGCGAACGTCCCGAACCCGCAATCCGTCCCCGCGATCACCCGCTCCCTGTCTCCCACCGCCGCCACCGCCTCCTCCAGCCGCCGCGCCACCACCTCCGGATGCTCCACCACATTCGTGGTCGTATCCAGCACCCCCGGCATCAGCAGCATATGCGAAGGCAACGGGTTCGCCCGCAGCGCCGCATACTCGTGCTGATGCCGCGGATTGGCGAATTCGATCGACAGCGCCCCCACCTCGGCGCGGTAGAGTTCCGGCAGGATCTCCGCCATCGGCACGTCGTGGATATGCGGCCCGTCATTGTTGCCCCAGCACACATGCAGCCGGACCCGACCCCGGGGAATCCCGGCGATCCCGGCATTGATCGCCGCCACATGCAGCTCCACCCGCCGCAGGAACTCCGCATCCGACAAATCGTCGAAGAACCGGTGCCGCTCCATCGCCAAGTCCGGCGCGTCGATCTGCAGGATCAGCCCCGCCTCGTGGATCGCCCGGTATTCCTCCGCCAGCGCCTTCGCCAGCGCCATCAGATACGCCTCGTGGCTGCCGTAATGCTGATCCAGCATCGTCGTCGCCACGATCCCGGGCGACGGCGCGGTCATGAAACATTCGCGGAACCCGCCGCCCAGGCGCCGCAGCCGCGCCGCATCCTCCCGGATCGGCGCGCCGTTGACATACCGCACCTCGGCCACCGCCGCCGGAGCGTTCATCGCGCGGGCCATATGCGGAAACCGCTGCGCCGCCTGCCGGACATAGCTCGGGAACGCGCTCTGGTCCCGCGCCTGCGGCCGTTTCGATTCGCCGCCGAACCCGCACAGGCAGCGCGGCACATAGGTCTGAAACCCCACCCGCGACTGTTCGCCGTCGTTGCCGATATCGACCCCGGCCGCCATCTGCCGGTCGATCACATGCGCGGTCGCCTGTTCCGCCTCCCGCGCCAGCGCGGCGGCGTCGATCGCCTCCCCGGCCTCCTGGCGGATCAGCAGGTCGGACAGGTGTTCCGGCCGCGGCAGGCTACCGACATGGCTGACCAGTATCCGTTCGTCGCTCATCAACATCGGCGCTTCTCCCCGCTGGCGGGCGGCATCATGGCCAGCCGCGCCAGCCCGGGCAAATCGCGTGTTGCGCCAGATCGCCGTGCGGCGAATACTGCCCCCGCACCGCTCCTGCGCCGGCCGGCGCGCCACCCGCACGCGTTCCGGCCCCCACGGCCCGGGGGTCTCATTCAGGGAGGAACCCCAAATGTCCTTCTACCGCGGCATGACCTGCGAAAACGTCACCCTCCACGGCGCCGGCGGCACGCCCATCACCGCCTATGTCGCCAAACCCGCCGGCCCCGGCCCGTTCCCAGCCGTGGTGCTGATCCACCACCTCCCCGGCTGGTCGGAACTCTACATCGAAACCACCCG
>DAHWNE010000330.1 GCA_027340195.1 Acetobacteraceae bacterium
TGGCGTTGCCGCTGTAAGCACCGGGAGGACCCTGCCGTGACCGCATTGCCCCGTCTGCCCGAACGTCTGCACCACCACGCCTATGTGGTGGCCGACCAGGAAGCCAACCGCCGCTTCTTCGAGGACATCCTGGGCCTGCCGCTGGTCGCCACCTGGTGCGAGGACCTGCGCCACCCGATGACCGGCGAATCGACGCCGATGTGCCACACCTTCTTCGCGCTGGCCGATGGCGGGGCGCTGGCGTTCTTCCAGTTCGCCGATCCCGCGCTGCATCGACTCTGCGTCACCGACACCCCGCCGCGGGTGCGCAATTTCGACCATATCGCCTTCAAGGTGGATGACGAGACCTACGCCGCCATCGTCGCCCGGCTGCGCGCCGCCGGCGAGGCGGTACGCGAGACCGACCACGGCTATTGCCGGTCCTGCTACGCGACCTCGCCGGACGGGCTGATCGTGGAGTTCACCGTCGATCCGCCGGACGCGGAGGACATCGCGGCGCGGCGGCGGGCGGATGCCCATGCCGAGCTGGCGCGCTGGCTGGCCGGCGATCACCGCCCGAACAACCGGCTCCGCCCGGGGCACGGCTGATCCGGGTGCCGGCGCGCTCATCGCGTCGGGCTGAGCTGAACCGAGACCGGGCAGTGGCTGGAGAGGCGGCGTTGCCACGCCCGCCCCCGCTCGGCATAGACCAGCACGCGCAGGCTGCCCGGCCGCAGCCACCGCCGCGCCGCGTCGCCCAGCACGATCTGATCGACGAAATAGGCGCCACCCCAGCAGGGTGAGGCGAAGCCGCGACCGGCGCGGATCACCGGCGCGGCGGCGGCAAGGCGTCGCCACATACCGTCCGGCCGGCCGTGTCGCGGATCGAACCGGCGGTTGAAATCGCCGAGGATCAGGAACGGCGTGTCGTGCGCGGCGCGCGCCCTCTCCCAGGCGAGCAGCGGCGGCAGTTGGCGGGCCAGGATGCGGCAGGCCCGGCGCGACCCGCGCAGCGGCGAGAACGCGCAGCCGGCCTTCAGATGCACCGCGAGCAGGCGCAGCCGCATCCCGCCGGCCAAATGGAGGGTGATGTCGGCGCCCGAGCGCAGCCAGGACTGCGCCGGGGCGAGCGCGCGCAGATCTGGGTTGCGGGTGAACCGCAGCCCGCGCCGGAGCGCGAATCCCACCCGCAGCGCCACCCGGTCGTGGGTCAGCACGATGCGGTAGCGCGCCGGCGGAAAGACGCGGGCGGCGGCGGCGCGGCTGTCCACCCCCTGCAATGCCACCACATCCGCATCCAGCCGCGCGGCGTAGGCGGCGAGGCGGGCGAAATCGGCCTTGTCGCGCGGGCGCACATCCGCCGGCAGGGCGGGGTCTCCGGCCGGGCGCAGGGTCAGCCAGTCCAGGTTCCAACTGGCCACCCGCAGCGACGCAGCGCGGGCGGGAAGCGCAAGGAGCAACAGGCAGATCACCAGCCGGCGCAGCATCCGCGCAGCATCGCCCGAGGCCGGTAAACACGGCGTCAAGCCGCGGGCGCGACACCATCCGGCTGCAACGCCGATGTTACCGCGGGCCGGGCATCGGGGCGCGATGTCGGCCGCCCTTGCCCGCCCTGCCCCGCTGCTGCCCCGGTTGCGCCGGGTCGCCTTCGCGCTGGCCCCGGGCCTGCTGGGGGCGGTCGCGGTGCTGTACTACGCGCTGGTGCTGTATGAGATCTGGCTGGCGCCGACGCATCGGTCCGATTTCATCGCCATGCGCGGCTGGGCGCTGTTCATCCGTCGCGCCGCCGATCCGACGATGCTCTATGATCCGGTGCAGGTGCAGGCGTTCTTCCATGCGCTGATCCCGAATTTCAAGGATCACTACCCGTTCGCCTATCCGCCTTCGTTCCTGCTGCTGATCGGACCGCTGGCGTATCTGTCCTGGCCGGTCGCGGCGAGTCTGTGGATGGCGGGGCAGATGGCGCTGTACGCGCTGCTGCCGGCCGAGCCGCGATGGCGGCGGGCGCAGGCGCTGGGGATACTGGTGGTGCCGGTGACCGCGCTGACGGTTTCCATCGGCCAGGATGGGCTGGTGGTGGCCGCGCTGCTGGGGGGCGGCTGCCGGCTGCTGGAACGCCGGCCGGTGCTGGCCGGGGTGCTGTTCGGCCTGGCCTCGGTCAAGCCGCAGTTCGGGGTGCTGGTGCCGCTGGCGCTGCTCGCCGCCGGCCAGTGGCGCACGATGGCGGCGGCGGCGGCCACCGTGCTGGTGCTGGTGGTGGCCAGCGGAGCGGTGTTCGGGTTCCGCCTGTGGCTGGTCTGGCCGGAGGCGATGGCGGGACTGTCGCATTACGTGGGCGGCGAGCGCTCGCTCGATCACCTGGTGCCGACGGTGGCGGGGAACCTCCGGCTGCTCGGCGCCGCGCCGGCGGTGGTCTGGGCCGCGCAGGCAGCGGCGGCGCTGATCGCGGCGGCTTCGGTGTGGCGGGTCTGGCGCCGGCGCGGGCCGGGGCGGGCGGCGAGCGCGGTGCTGCTGGTGGGGGCCATGCTGGCGACGCCCTATGCGTTCTATTACGATCTGGTGGTGATGAACCTGGGCCTGGCCGCCTTCGTGCTGGACCGGCGGGGGCGGCTGGCGGGGTGGGAATGGGCGGTATTGGCGGCGGCGTTCCTGGTGCCGCCGGCGATGAACTTCTCCTTCTGCACCTGGCCGGTCTCGCTGCCGGTGGTGGTGGGCGCGTTCGTCATGGTGACGCGCTCGGCCCTCCGGCCGGGGGTGGACAGCGGCGGCGGGGCCGGGCAGGTTGCCGCCCTGTCCCCGCTTTGACCCGTTGCGGTTTCATGCTGTTCGATCTTTCCGCGCTCGACGCGACCAACGCTTACAAACTGCTGGTTTCCACCGTGGTACCGCGGCCGATCGCCTGGGTCACCACGCAGGATCTGGACGGGTCGGTGAACGCCGCGCCGTTTTCCTTTTTCAACGCGGTGTCCGGCAATCCGCCGGTGGTGGCGATCGGCATCGGCGGGCGCGCCCCCGGCGACGTGAAGGACACCGGCGGCAACATCCGCCGCACCGGGCAGTTCGTGGTCAACATGGTCTCCGACGCGCTGGCCGAGGCGATGAACGTGACCGCGATCGATTTCGACAAATCGATCAACGAGCTGTCCGAGGCCGGGCTGACCACCGCCGCCTCCGCCAAGGTGACGCCGCCACGGATCGCCGAGGCGCCGGTGGCGTTCGAGTGCGAGCGCCTGGTGATCGTCGAAGTCGGCGTCGATCGGGCGGTGGTGCTGGGCCGGGTGGTGGCGATCCACATCAAGGACGAGTTCGTGCTGGACCCGGCGCGCTGCTACGTGGATACGCCGAAGCTCGATCTGATCGGCCGGATGCACGGATCGGGCTGGTATTCCCGCACCCGCGACCGCTTCGACATGCCGCGCATCGCGGTGGAGGCATGGGCGGGGCGGAAGGCCGCCGAATAGGCCGGCCTCAGGCGGCGGCTTCGGGGTGCCAGCGCAGCAGGTGCCGCCGCAGCCGCGCCATCAGCGCCACCGCGACACCGCCGACCAGCGCCATCTCCACGATGCCGGCATAGACGCCCACCGAATCGGCGTAGTTCTCGGCGTTCACCATCATGCCGCCGAGGCCGTTGCCGCCCATCAGCATCTCCGAGGCGACTTCCACGATCAGCGCCAGCGGCAGCGCCACCTGCAAGCCGGTGAGAATCTGCGGCATGGCGGCGGGCAGCATCACATCGCGGAACAGTTCGGCCCGGCTGGCGCCCAGGCTTTGCGCCGACCAGGTCAGCTGGCGTTCGACCCCGCGGGTGCCGGCGTCGGCCGCCGCGATCACGGTGAACACGGCGGAAAACCCGGTCATCACGATCTTCGAGAGGTCGAACACCCCGAACCACAGCATGAAGATGGGCAAGAAGGCGATCGCCGGCATCGGGAATCCCACCGAAACGATCGGCTCGACGAACCAGCCGACCAGCGGGCGGCGGGAGATCAGGATGCCGAGCGGAATGCCGATCGCGCAGGCCAGCGCGAAGCCGGCCAGGGTGCGATACAGCGTCGCCGCCGCGTTCAGGAAGAAGGCGCCCGAGGCCACATCCTGCGCCAGCCGCGCCGCCACCGCGGCAAGCGGCGGCAGCAGGAACGGGCGGATCAGGCCAAGCCGGTTCGCAACTTCCCAACCGGCCAGCAACACGAGAAACGCCGAGCACCGCAGCGCGATTCGCCCGATCATATGCGCCACCGCAGCAGATGCGCCGAAAGCGCGGCGAAGCCACGATCGGCCAGGAACCCCAGCGCGGTGATGGTCAGGATCGCGGCGAACATCGCCGGATAGGCGCCGTCATCGCCCAGGGAACCGATCAGGAACCCCAGCCCGTTATTGGCGATGATGAGTTCCGACGCCACCATCAGCAGGAAGGCGAAAGCGGTGGCGGTGCGCAGCCCGATCAGGATCTGCGGCATCGCCGCCGGCAGCAGCACCTCCCGCAGCACGTCCCGCCGCGAGGCGCCGAGGCTGCGCGCCGACCAGACCAGGACGTGATCGACCCCGCGAATCCCGTTATAGGTGCCCAGGATCACCGGCAGCAGGCAGCCCAGGAAGATCAGCACGATCTTCGCCGTGTCGCCGAGACCGAACCAGACCATCACCAACGGCACCAGCGCGGTCTTGGGCAGCGGGTAGAACGCCTGCACCAGCGGCCCGAACGCGGCGCGGAACCGCGGCAGCAGCGCCATCCCGGCGCCGAGGCCGAAGCCCACCACGATGGCCAGCGCCAGCCCCGCCGCCCCGCGCAGCAGCGAGGGCACCGCGTTGCGCAGAAGACTCCCGTCCGCCAGCATATGCGCCAACGCCACCAGCACCACCGAGAACGGCGGCAAAAGCGCGCGGGAGACGAGGCCGAGCCGGGTTACCAACTCCCACAGCGCCGCCAGGATCAGCAGCGGCAGGTAGCTGATCGCCCCCTGTTTCATGCGGACACCGGGCGCCGAGCGTCGTCCACTTCGGCGCGCACCATCTGCCAGATCAGCTCCACCTGCTCGGCGAAGTCCGGGCGCTTGAACACCGCCGGATCGGCGGCGCGGTTGAAGCCGGCGGACAGGGTGCGACGGATGCGCCCGGGCCGCGCGCTCATCACCGAGATTTCGTCCGCCAGATAGACCGCCTCGGCCACGTCATGGGTGACGAAGACCACGGTCTTGCCGGTCTGGCGCCAGATGCCCAGCAACTCCTCCTGCATGATCCGCCGCGTCTGCGCGTCCAGCGCGCCGAAGGGTTCGTCCATCAGCAGGATGTCGGGTTCGGCGGCCAGGGTGCGGGCGAGCGCGGCGCGCTGCTGCATCCCGCCCGACAGCTGGCCGGGGAAGCTCGCCTCGAACCCGGTCAGATGCACCAGGTCGATGAAGCGCTGCGCGCGATCACGCGCCTCGGCGCCGCGGATGCCGCGCTTGCCGATGCCGTAGAGGATATTCTGCAGCACCGTCTTCCAGGGAAACAGCGCGAAGTTCTGGAACACCACGCCGCGGTCGGGGCCGGGGGCGGTGACCAGTCCGCGATCGGTGCGGATGCTGCCGATCTGCACCGGCAGGAAGCCGCCGATGCAGTACAGCAACGTGCTCTTGCCGCAGCCGCTGGGGCCGAGCAGGGCATGAAAACTGCCGGTGGCGACGGTGAGGGAGACGTCCTCCAGCGCGCGGACCCGCGTTCCCGCCCGAGGGGTGTAGTCATGCGACAGGCCGGTGATGACGATGCCCGTCGGAACGGACTTGTCGGTCATGCCGGGGTGGTGATCCGCTTCTTCGCCTCGGTCAGGAAACTGAGATCGGCATGGCCGGGAGAGACGGTGATGGTCTGCTTCAGCAGCCCGATCTGATGGGCGATGTCGATCGGCTTCTGCACGCCGGGGAGATTGGGCACGCTCCAGGGATCGCGGTAGTAGTCCTGGTGGGTGAAGACGTAGGAGAGTTCCGCCGGCGCGATGTGCATGAAGCGGGCGATGATGCCGATCGCGGCGGCGCGGTTCTTCGGATCCAGGAACCAGCGGCGCGAGCGGACCCAGTCCTCCATGAAATCGGCCACCACCGCCTGGTGCTTGCGCAGATACGAGGCGCGGCCGGCCAGGAAGATGGTTTCCGAGGCGCCGAAGATGTCCTTGCCCTGGAACAGCGCGCGATATTTCCCGGTCTTGAGCATCGCGATCAGCATCGGATTCAGGATGATGGAGCAATCGACCTCGCCCTTTTCCAGCAGCGAGGGCATGGCGTTGAACGCGGCCTGGATCACCACGTAGTCGCGCTTGTCCACCAGCCCGTGGCGCAGCAGCAGGCCGCGCATCGCGGTATCGGAGGCCGATCCGATCGCGTTGCTGGCGATGCGCTTGCCTTTCAGGTCCTCGATTTTGCGGATCGGACCGGCGGCCTTCACCAGCCAGGTGTCGGAATGCCAGCCCGGCACGCCGTCCTGAATGATGTCGGAGACGATCTGAAGATCGAGATGCGCGTTGGTGACGCCGAGTGCCAGCGTGGACCCGGCGGAGGCGAAGAAATCGAGCTCCTGCCCCGCCATCGCCATCAGCTGCGGCGAGGAGCCGCGGAACAGGATCGGCTTGACGGTGTAGGATTTGCCGTAGTGCTTCAGCCCCTTCTGGGCGGGGTTCTCGAACAGCACCGGGATCAGATGGCCCGGCATGGTGGCCCAGCCGACGCGGATGGCCAGCGGCGCGGCGCGGGCGGGGCGGGTGACGGCGGCGGTGGCGGCAACCCCGGCGGCGCCGGCGAGCGCGGCGCGGCGCGAGAGAGTCCCGGATGCGGGCATGGACAATCCTCCTGTGTTGTGACCGATCGGCGCCGAGCGGGCGCACGATGCGGGTGCCTTGAGCGGCTTCGGGAGTACTCTTGCCCTGATCGGCCCGGGTGTAAACCGGGGCGGTCGCCCCCTGACATCCCCCCGCCCCGGGTCTATCCTCGCCCGGCCAAGGAGGACCCCGCCATGCTGAACCAGGTCACCGCCCTGCCGCTGCGCGACCCCAGCCTGTTCCGCCAGGCCAACTGCATCGACGGCAAATGGGTCCAGGCCGAGTCCGGCCGCACCCTCGCCATCCGCAACCCCGCCACCGACGCCGTGATCGGCGAGGTGCCCGCCCTCGGCGCCGCCGAAACCCGCCGCGCCATCGAGGCCGCCGCCCGCGCCTGGCCCGCCTGGCGCGCCATGCTGGCCCGCGAACGCGCCGCCATCCTGCGCAAACTGTCCGACCTGATGCTGGCCAACACCGACGACCTCGCCATCATCATGACCGCCGAGCAGGGCAAGCCGCTGGCGGAAAGCAAGGGCGAGATCGCCTACGCCGCCAGCTTCATCGACTGGTTCGCCGACGAGGCGAAGCGCGTCTATGGCGACACCATCCCGCAGAACGCGCGCGGCCGGCGCATCATCGTGCAGAAGGAACCCATCGGCGTGTTCGCCGCCATCACGCCGTGGAACTTTCCCGCCGCCATGATTACCCGCAAGGCCGGCCCCGGCTGGGCCGCCGGCTGCACCGGCGTCATCCGCCCCGCCAGCCAGACCCCGTTCTCCGCCCTGGCGATCGCGGTGCTGGCCGAGCGCGCGGGGATGCCGCCCGGCGTGTGCAACGTCATCACCGGCCCGTCGGGCGAGATGGGCGGCGAACTCACATCGAACCCGCTGGTGCGCAAGCTGTCCTTCACCGGCAGCACCGAGGTGGGGGCGAAGCTGCTCGCGCAATGCGCCGCCACCATCAAGAAGACCAGCATGGAGCTCGGCGGCAACGCGCCGTTCATCGTGTTCGACGACGCCGATCTGGATGCCGCGGTGGCCGGCGCGATGGCCAGCAAATACCGCAACACCGGCCAGACCTGCGTCTGCGCCAACCGGCTGCTGGTGCAGGACGGCGTCTATGACGCCTTCGCCGCCAAGCTGAAGGCGGCGGTGGAGGCGATGAAGGTCGGCAACGGCATGGAACCCGGCGTCGCGCAGGGCCCGCTCATCAACGCCGCCGCGGTGGCCAAGGTGGAGGAGCATATCGCGGATGCCACGAAGCGCGGCGCGCGCATCGTCACCGGCGGCCACCGCCACAAGCTGGGCGGCAATTTCTTCGAGCCCACGCTGCTGGCCGACGTGCCGCACGACGCGCTGATCTTCCGGGAGGAAACCTTCGGCCCGGTGGCACCCCTGTTCCGCTTCCATACCGAGGAGGAAGCGATCCGGCTGGCCAATGACACCGAGTTCGGCCTCGCCTCCTATTTCTACGCCCGCGACGTGGGGCGCATCTTCCGCGTCGCCGAGGCGCTGGAATACGGCATCGTCGGCATCAACGAGGGCATCATCTCCACCGCCGAGGCGCCGTTCGGCGGCATGAAATCCTCCGGCCTCGGCCGCGAGGGATCGAAATACGGGATCGAGGAGTATCTCGAGATCAAATACCTGGCCCTCGGCGGGATCGGCGACTGAGCGCGCCGGTGTCGCTTCCCGCCGCCAACCTGCTGGGGCAGGCCACCTCGCCCTACCTGCTCCAGCATGCCGCCAACCCGGTGCACTGGCGGCAATGGGGGGCGGCGGCGCTGGCGGAGGCGCAGGCGGCGAACAAGCCGATCCTGCTCTCGATCGGCTACGCCGCCTGCCACTGGTGCCATGTGATGGCCCACGAATCCTTCGAGGACCCGGCCACCGCGGCGGCGATGAACGCCGGCTTCGTCAACATCAAGCTGGACCGCGAGGAGCGGCCCGATATCGACCAGCTCTACATGTCGGCGCTGCACGCGATGGGCGAGCAGGGCGGCTGGCCGCTCACCATGTTCCTCACCCCCGACGGCACGCCGTTCTGGGGCGGCACCTATTTCCCGCCTGAACCGCGCTGGGGCAAGCCCTCGTTCCGCCAGGTGCTGGCAGGCGTGTCCGCCGCCTGGACCGAGGGCGACGGCATGATCGCCCATAACACCGCGGCGCTGCGCCAGGCGCTCGCGCGCATGAACGCCACCCCCGAACCCGGCGCGCTGCCCGACCCGGCGGCGCTGGATGCCGCCGCCGCCACCCTGCTGCGGCTGGTGGATCCCACCCATGGCGGGCTGCGCGGGACGCCGAAGTTTCCCAATCCGCCGATCTTCCGCTTCCTTTGGCAGGCGGGCGGGGCGGCGGGGCGGGCGGCGGTGCACCACCTGCTGCGCGCGATGTCGCAGGGCGGCATCTACGATCATCTCGGCGGCGGCTACGCCCGCTACAGCACCGATGCCGAATGGCTGGTGCCGCATTTCGAGAAGATGCTCTACGACAACGCGCAGATCCTGGACTTGCTCGCGCTGGCGCAGGCCGACCGGGAAGACCCGCTCTACGCCGAGCGGGCCCGTGAAACCGTGGGCTGGATGTGCCGCGACATGGACGCCGACGGCGCCTTCGCCGCCTCCGAGGACGCCGATTCCGAAGGCGAGGAAGGCCGCTTCTACGTCTGGACCGAAGCCGAGGTCGCCGCGCTGCTGGGGGCCGCGGCGCCCGGCTTCATGCGCGCCTACGACGTGACGGCCCATGGCAACTGGGAGGGGCGCTGCATCCTGCGCCGCGTCACACCCCGGGGCACGCCGGCGGAGGAAGCCGCGCTCGCCGCCGCCCGCGACCGGCTGTTCGCCGCCCGCGCCGCCCGCGTGCGGCCCGGGCGTGACGACAAAGTGCTGGCCGACTGGAACGGGCTGGCGATCGCCGCCCTGGCCCGCGCGAGCGCGGTGTTCGCCGAACCCGCCTGGCTGGCCCGGGCCGAGGCCGCGTTCGC
>DAHWNE010000344.1 GCA_027340195.1 Acetobacteraceae bacterium
GGCCAGCGCACTCGCTGGTGCCTGGGCGCGATCCAGCAGCTCTATACGCCATGGTCGTTTTTCGGCCGCGCGAAGCTGCGGCTGATCGCGCGCATCTCCATTCTCGACGGATTGCTCTACTGGCTAAGTGCGTTTCCATTCAAGATCGTGATGATGCTGGCACCGGTGCTGTTTTGGTGGACCGGCACATCGGTGATCTCGGGTACCCCGCGGGACCTGCTGATCTGGCTCGCGCCCTCGGCGCTCGCCTCCGCGGTTTTCATGGCGTATGTCGGCAACCGGCGGGTGCTGCCGGTGATGACCGACGCAACCCAGCTGGTAGCAGCCGTGGCGTTGGTACGCACCATCGCGGTGGGGCTGGTGCGACCGTTCGGCCAACCGTTCCGTGTTACGGCGAAGGGTCTATCGACCGAGCGGGTGACCGTTCAGTGGTCGATCATGCTCCCCCTGGTCACGGTGGCCGTGGCGACCTTCGGCGGCATCTGGATCAACATGGCGCCATCCGGCGGAGCGTTCGGTCGGCCGGGCTTCACGATTAATCTTTTCTGGAGCTTGTTCAACATCATGGTCTTGGCGATCGCCGGCGCGGTCTGCGTGGAGCTGCCGCGCCGCCGCCGTGCGGAGCGGTTCCTGACGAGCGAGGCGGGCACGCTAATACTGGATAGCGGCGAGACACTGCCATGCCGGCTTGCCGATGTTTCGGTTGCCGGAGCCTCTCTGACGGTCACCCACGGTGCCGACGTTCCGCCGGGTGCTGGTCGTCTGCGTCTTGCGGACGGCCTGGAGATCCCGTTCCGCGTGATCCGGGGGACCGCCGAGCGCATGGCGGTCGCGTTCGACCCCGATCCCGTCGTGCGGCGGAGGCTGATTCGTAAGCTCTATACCGGACGCTACGTGCCCGAGGTGGAAAAAGTGAAGCTTGGTGCCGTCGCCGCAGCGCTGGTGGCGAAGCTGGCGCACTGACAGCACTGACGGAGCGTCCCTACCGCGTCAGCGGCCGATACTTGATCCGGTGCGGCTCGGTCGCCTCGGCGCCCAGGCGGCGGCGCTTGTCCTCCTCATAGGCCTGGAAATTGCCCTCGAACCACTCCACGTGGCTGTCGCCCTCGAAGGCCAGGATATGCGTCGCCAGCCGGTCCAGGAACCACCGGTCGTGGGAGATGATGACGGCGCAGCCGGCGAACTCGGTCAGCGCCTCCTCCAGCGCGCGCAGCGTGTCCACGTCGAGGTCGTTGGTCGGCTCGTCGAGCAGGATGACGTTGTGCGGGCGCTTCAGCATCCGCGCCAGATGCACCCGGTTGCGCTCCCCGCCCGACAGGATGCCCACCTTCTTCTGCTGGTCGGCGCCCTTGAAATTGAACGCCCCCACATAGGCGCGCGAGGCGATCGCGCGCTTGCCCAGCATGATCTGGTCCTCGCCGTCGGAGATTTCCTCCCACACCGTCTTGTCGGGATCCAGCGCGTCGCGCGACTGGTCCACGTAGCCGAGCGAGACCGTCTCGCCGATGCGCAAGGTCCCGGCGTCCGGTGTCTCCTGGCCCACGATCATGCGAAACAGCGTGGTCTTGCCGGCGCCGTTGGGGCCGATCACGCCGACGATGCCGCCCGGCGGCAGCTTGAAGTCCAGCCCGTCGATCAGCAGGGTGTTGCCGTAGCCCTTGCGCAGCCCCTCGGCCTCGATCACCACGTTGCCGAGCCGCGGCCCGGGCGGGATGACGATCTCGGCCACGCCGGCCACCTTCTCCTGCGAGGCCGCCAGCAGGTCCTCGTAACGCTGGATGCGGGCGCGGTTCTTCGCCTGGCGGGCACGCGGCGAGGCGGCGATCCATTCCTGCTCGGCGGCCAGCGCGCGCTGGCGGGCGCTCTCCTCCTTCTCCTCCTGCGCCAGGCGCTTGCGCTTCTGTTCCAGCCAGGCGGAGTAGTTGCCCTCGTACGGGTAGCCGCGCCCGCGCTCGATCTCCAGGATCCATCCGGTCACGTTGTCGAGGAAATAGCGGTCGTGGGTGACCAGCATCACGGTGCCGGCGTATTCGCGCAGCGTGCGTTCGAGCCAGGCCACGCTCTCGGCGTCGAGATGGTTGGTCGGCTCGTCGAGCAGCAGCAGGTCGGGCTTTTCCAGCAGCAGCCGGCAAAGTGCCACGCGCCGGCGCTCGCCGCCCGAAAGCGTGGCGACCTTCGCCTCCGGTGGCGGGCAGCGCAGCGCATCGAGCGCGATCTCCACCTGCCGGTCGAGTTCCCAGCCGTCGCCGGCATCGATCTTCGCCTGCAAGTCGGCCTGCTCGGCCAGCAGCGCGTTCATCTTCTCGTCGTCCATCGGCTCGGCGAATTCGGCGGAAATCGCGTTGAAGCGGTCGAGCGCGGCCTTGATATCGGCGAACGCGGCCTCCACGTTCTCGCCCACGGTTTCGCCGGCATCCAGCTTCGGTTCCTGCGGGAGGTAGCCGACCCGCACCCCCTCGGCGGCCCAGGCTTCGCCGCCGTATTCGGTCTCGATCCCGGCCATGATCTTGAGCAGGGTGGATTTGCCGGCGCCGTTGACGCCCAGCACGCCGATCTTCACCCCCGGCAGGAAGGACAGCGTGATGCCTTTGAACACCTCCCGCCCGCCGGGGTAGGATTTGGTCAGATCCTTCATCACATAGACGTACTGATAGGCGGGCATCGGCGGCTCCTCGGGGTCGGCCGGGGTTTTAGGGGGCGCGCCGCGCCGCCGCAATCGGCCCGGGTCAGTACCCGGCTTGGCGGTCCACCACCTCGCGCAGCGGTTCGCCGGCCAGGAAGCGGCCCAGATTCTCGGCGAACAGCCGGGCGACGATGGCATCCCGCCGCGGGTGCGGCCCGCCGATATGCGGCAGCACCATGATCCCGGGCGTGGTCCAGAACGGGTGCGTCGCGGGCAGCGGCTCCTGGCGGAACACGTCGAGGATGGCGCCGGCGATGCGCTTTTCGCGCACCGCCGCGATCAGCGCGTCATCGTCGATCAGCGCGCCGCGGCCGAAATTGAGCAGCCAGGCGGTGGGCTTCATGCGCGCCAGCCGCCCGGCGTCGATGAAATTCTCGGTGGCCGGGGTCGCCGGCAGCAGCAGCAGCAGGAAATCCGCCGCCGCCAGCACCGCGTCGGTGCCTTCCGGCGGCAGCACTTCGGCGATCCCCGGCAGCGGGGTGGCGCGGCGGGAGGTGCCGATCACCCGCATCCCCAGCGCCACCGCGAGGCGGGCCACCGCCTGGCCGATCGCGCCGAGGCCGAGGATCCCCAGCGTCTGCCCGTTGAGCGGGGTGGCGATGCGGCGGGCCCAGTGGCCGCGCTTCTGATCCTCGGCGATCGCCGCATAGGGCTTGGTCAGGTAGAACAGCGCGCCCAGGATGTTTTCCGGCATCGATTCGAAATGGGTGCCGCGCGCCGAGGTGAGAGTGAGGCCCGCCGGCAGGTCCGGCAGCGCCAGCCAGCCTTCCACCCCGGCGGTCAGCGCCTGCGCCCAGCGCAGCCGGGGCATCCGCGGCAGCAGCCCGGGCGGAACTCCCCAGGCGAGCAGCCCCTCGGCGCGGGCGCAGTGTTCGTCGGACGGGGACTGGCCGCGCGGCAGCGCCACCAGCTCCGCCCGCTCGGCGAGCCCGGCGGCGGCGGCGGCGTGGAGATAAGGCTCGGCGTTGTCGGTCCAGAGCAGGACGAGCGGACGGTCGGTCATGGCGCACCTGGCGTTGTCTGTGCCCAGGCTGCCACCGATCGCCGGCGCAAGCTACAGCGCGGCGGCCTGGGCCGCGGCCATGCAGGCCATGTCCACCACCTGGTTGACCGAGGCGTCCATCGGCAGGATCTGCACCGCGTGGTCGAGCCCGATCAGGATCGGACCGATCGCCGAGGAGCCTTCGAGCTTCGCCGCCAGCCGGGCGGTGATATGGGCCGAATGCAGCCCCGGCATCACCAGCACATTGGCCGGCCCGGTCAGCCGGCAGAACGGATAGAGCGCGCGCAGTTCCGGCTCCAGCGCGACATCGGCCGCCATCTCCCCGTCGTATTCGAAATCCACCTTGCGCCGGTCGAGTACTTCCACCGCCTCGCGCATCACCGCCGCGGCGCTGTGCATCGCCGCCCCGAAGGTGGTGTGGGAGAGGAACGCGACCCGCGGCTCGTGGCCCAGGGTGCGCGCGGTGCGGGCGGCGCCGATGGCGATGCCGGCCAGGGTTTCCGCGTCGGGGCGGAAATGGATCATGGTATCGGCGATGAACAGCGTGCGCCCGCGCGCGCCCACCAGCAGGGTCAGGCCGAACGCCACCCG
>DAHWNE010000362.1 GCA_027340195.1 Acetobacteraceae bacterium
ACCGGAATTGCCGCCGGCTGAGGCTTCGCCGCCGCCGGCGCGCGCATGGCGGTGACCCAGGCCAGCGTGCCCAGGGCCGACAGCAGCAGGCCCGCCCCCAGCACGCGGCGCGATGGTCTCAATCCGGCCTCCCTGATGCCGCGGCCCGTCGCGGCGCTTCCATTCTATTGATCCCGCCCCGGCGTGGCCAGGACGGGTTTGTCGCATAGGGTAACGCGGGGCGCGCCCCGGTTGACGCCTCCGGGCGGGGCGCTAAGCCTGTCGCCATGACCGAGATCGCCGAGCATCTGGCCCGCATCCGCGCGCGCATCGCCGAGGCGGCGCGGCGATCGGGGCGACCCGCGGAGGCGGTCGGCCTGGTCGCGGTGTCCAAGACCAAGCCGGTGGCGGCGGTGCTGGCCGCGCTGGCCGCCGGGCAGACCGTGTTCGGCGAGAACCGGGTGCAGGAGGCGGCGGAGAAATTCCCCCCGCTGCGCGCCGATCATCCGCGCCTGCGGCTGCACCTGATCGGCGGGTTGCAGACCAACAAGGCGCGCGAGGCGGTGCGGATCGCCGACGTGATCGAGAGCCTGGACCGGCCGCGGCTCGCCGACGCGCTGGCGGCGGCGATGGAAAAGGAATCCCGTCGCCCGGCGCTGCTGATCGAGGTGAATACCGGCGACGAGCCGCAGAAATCCGGCGTCCCGCGCGCCGAGGCGGATGCGTTCATCGCCGCCTGCCGGGACCGGTTCGGCGCCCAGCTGCGCGGGTTGATGTGCGTGCCGCCGGTGGGGCAGGATCCGGCGCCGCATTTCGCCTGGCTCGCCGCCTGCGCCCGCGCCCACGGGCTGGCCGAGTTGTCGATGGGCATGTCGGCCGATTTCGAGATCGCGATCGCCCACGGCGCCACCCTGGTGCGGGTGGGCTCGGCGATCTTCGGCGCCCGCTGAGACCGCAAGCCAGAACCAGGGAAGGACCCCACCATGCAAACCCTGCTCGATGCCGCCGGGCGGATCGGCGCCCGGCTGAAGGCGCGGGGCGAGACCATCGCCATCGCCGAATCCTCGACCGGCGGGCTGATCTCGGCGGCGCTGCTCGCGGTGCCGGGGGCCAGCGCCTATTTCCTCGGCGGGTCGGTGATCTACACCCGCGCCGCCCGCGCCGCGTTCCTCGACATCCCGGACCCGCTGCCGGGCGGGATGCGCGCCTCCACCGAACCCTACGCCAGCCTGCTCGCCACCACCGTGCGCGCCCGCTGCGGCGCGGTCTGGGGCCTTGGGGAGACCGGGGCCACCGGCCCCACCGGCAACCGCTACGGCGATGCCGCCGGCCATACCTGCATCGCCCTGGCCGGCCCGCGGCCGGCGGCGATCACGCTCGAGACGGGCGCCGCCGACCGGGAGGCCAATATGCGCGCCTTCGCCGCCCGCGCGCTGGCGCTGCTGGAGGCGGCGCTGGCGTGAGCGGCTCGGCGGAGCTCAGCGTCGTCATCCCCTGCTACAACGAGCGCGCCAATGTGGCGCCGATGGTGGCCCGCCTCGAGGCGGCGCTGGCCGGGATCGCCTGGGAGGCGATCTTCGTCGATGACAACAGCCCCGACGGCACCACCGAGGCGGTGCGCGCGATCGCGCGGCGGAATGCGCGGGTGCGCGGCATCCGGCGCATCGGCCGGCGCGGCCTCGCCTCGGCGGTGATCGAGGGGGCGCTGTCGTCCTCGGCCGATTTCGTCGCCGTGATCGACGGCGACCTGCAACACGACGAGACCCGGCTGCCGGATCTGCTGGCGCTGCTGCGCGCCGACCGCGCCGATCTGGTGGTGGGCAGCCGGCACGTGCCGGGCGGGGACAACGCCGGTCTCGCCAGTGCCTGGCGGCACCGGCTTTCCGATGCCGGGATCCGGCTGGCGCAGATCTCGCTGCCGGTGAAACTGACCGACCCGATGAGCGGGTATTTCATGCTGCCGCGCCCGCTGTTCGAGCGGCTGGCGCCGCGGCTGACCGGGGAGGGGTTCAAGATCCTGCTCGACCTGCTGCTGTCCGCACCGACGCCGCTGCGGGTGGCGGAGGTGCCGGTGACCTTCCATGCCCGCGCCGCCGGGGAGAGCAAGCTCGACGTGCTGGTGCTGCTCCAGTTCATCGGCCTGCTGGCCGACAAGATGCTGGGCGGGCTGCTGCCGCTGCGCTTCGTCTCCTTCGCCCTGGTGGGGGCGATCGGGGTGGGGGTGAATCTGGTGGTGCTGTGGGCCGGCCGCGCGGCGGGGCTCGGGTTCGGCTGGGCGCAGACGCTGGGGACGGTGGTGGCGATGGTGGGCAATTTCGTGCTCAACAATGCCGTCACCTACCGCGACCAGCGGCTGCGCGGCGCGGCGCTGTGGCGCGGGCTGGTGCTGTTCCTGGCGGTGTGCGGGGTGGGGGCGGCGGCCAATGTGGGGATCGCCCGGGCGCTGTTCGCCGACCGGCTGGGCTGGACCGTCTCGGGGCTGGCGGGCGCGGCGATCGGGGTGGTGTGGAACTACGCGGTCTCGGCCACGCTGGTCTGGCGGCGGCGGTAGCGGGTCAGCCCGTCACCACGGAAACCCCATAGGCCAGGCCGCACGCCACCAGCAGCAGCGTCACGCCCACCCCGGCGATGTTGCCCCAGCGCGAGTTGCGCCACGGCCCCATCACCTCGGCGTCGTTGGCGAGCAGCAGCAGGAACAGCAGCGCCGGCGGCATCGCCAGGGTGGCCACCACATTCACCATCAGCACGATGGTCTCGAGCGGCGCGCCGGGGATCATCACCGCCGCCCCGGCGAGCAGGGTGGAGACGATCAGCACCAGGTAGAACCACCCGCCCTCCCGCAGCCCCGCGTTCAGGCTGTGCGGGGCCCGCATCACCTCGCCGAAGGCATAGGCCGAGGCGGTGGCGATGGTGATAGCGGCGACCAGCCCCGCCTCGAAAATCCCGAGCGCGAACAGCCCCGCCCCCAGCGGGCCGATGCGCGGGGCGAGCGCGGTGGCGAATTGCGCCGCCTGCCAGTCGGCGGCGCTGACGCCATGGCCCATCAGCGGCGCGGTGGCGACGATCGCGGCAATACCGAACAGCGCCGCGAGCAGGGCCCCCGCGGCGGTGTCGCAGCGGGCGGCGGCGATGTCTCGCGGTTCCAGGCCTTTGTCGGCCACCGCCCCTTGCTGGAAGAACAGCATCCAGGGCGTGACGGTGGCGCCGATATCGGCCACCATCAGCAGCACGCTGTCATGCGTGATCCCGCCCGGCAGCGGGCGCCACGTCAGGAAGGCATGGCCGATCGCGCCCCAGTCCGGCCGCGCCAGCAGCGCCACCGGCAGGAAGACCGCGTTGCCCAGGGCGAGGCCCAGGGTGATGCGCTCCCACAGGCTGTAGCGGGCGGTGGCGGCGACCAGGATCACCACCGCCACCCCGCCGCCGACCGCGACCGCGGGGGGTATGCCGAAATAACCGAGGCCCGCGCGGATGCCGATGAACTCGGTCACCAGGGTGAGCAAATTGCCGGCCAGCAGGTCCACCATGGCGAAGCTGCCCCAGAACCGGCCGAACCGATCATGGATCAGCCGCGCATGGCCCTGGCCGGTGGCGGCGCCGATGCGGGCGGCCATCTCCTGGACGACGAAGCCGACCAGGAAGGTCACGGCGACGAAGGGCAGGAAGAAGCCGATGCCGAACCGCGCGCCGGTGGCGGCGTAGGACAGCATCGAGGGCGCGTCGTTCTCGCCCAGGAACACCAGCAGGCCGGGGCCGGCGAGCAGCCAGGCCAGCCGCATCGCGCTGCCCCGGGCGCTGGCGCGGGCGGCGAGAGCCCGGGCGCGGGCGTGGTCCTCGGCGGCCGGGCGGGTCAGGGAAGGTGGAGAATCTGCCACGCAACCACGCCGAGCATGGCCACCACGTAGAGCCGGAGCGCCCAGAGCAGCGCGGCGAGGCCCGGCGTGATCGGCCGCGCCGGCCAAGCGCGGGTGCGGCGTTGGGCGGAGTGCCGGGCGAGGGCGGCGAGGTCGGGCAGGGGGTGGGTGGCGGACATTGGGGAACGGGGGAAATGAGCCTAGGCTAAAGGATGTAGCCTTGGCTACATCGGCGTCAAGGCTGCCGCCCCAAGGCCATGGGAAAATCGATCCGGCGCCCCCCCGCCGACATCATTACCGATCCGTTCACCACCGCTGTGCCAGGCTTCCCGCATCCCCTGGCGAGGCCCCGCATGAACGCCCTGAGCCCCACCACCGCGCTGATCCGCATCCAGACCTTCGCCTTCGCCGGAATCGAAGCGGTTCCGGTGGAAGCGCAGGTGCAGATCTCGTCCGGGCTGGCCAATTTCCTGGTGGTCGGCCTGCCGGACAAAGCCGTCGCCGAAGCGCGCGAACGGGTGCGCGCCGCCCTGGCCGCGATGGGCCTGTCGCTGCCGGCAAGGCGCATCCTGGTCAACCTTGCCCCGGCCGACCTGCTCAAGGAAGGCAGCCATTTCGACCTGCCGATCGCGCTCGCGGTGCTGGCGGCGATGGAGATCCTGCCGCGCGAGGAGCTCGGCGGCTACGCCGCCCTCGGCGAGCTCGCGCTCGACGGCGCGCTGCATCCGGTGGCCGGGGTGCTGCCGGCGGCCATCGGCGCCTCGGCGCGCGGGCTCGGGCTGATCTGCCCCGCCGCCCAGGGCGGGGAGGCCGCCTGGGCCGGCCGGATCGACGTGCTGGCGGCGCCCGATCTGCTCTCGCTCATCAACCATTTCCGCGGCAGCCAGGTGCTGACCCCGCCCGCGCCGGCCGGTCTCGCCGCCGCCCCGCCCGGGCCGGACCTCGCCGAGGTGAAAGGGCTGGAGACCGCCCGCCGGGCACTGGAAATCGCCGCCGCCGGCGGGCACAACCTGCTGCTGGTCGGCCCGCCCGGGGTGGGCAAATCCATGCTCGCCACCCGCCTGCCGGGATTGCTGCCGGATCTGACCCCGGCGGAGACGCTGGAAGTCAGCATGATCCACAGCGTCGCCGGCATGTTGGACCAGGGGCGCCTGGTGATGCGCCCGCCGTTCCGGGAGCCGCATCACTCCGCCTCCCAGGCCGCGTTGTCCGGCGGCGGGCCGCGGGCCCGGCCGGGGGAGATCTCGCTCGCCCATCGCGGCGTGCTGTTCCTCGACGAATTGCCCGAGTTTCCCCGCCCGGCGCTGGAATCGCTGCGCCAGCCGCTGGAATCGGGGCGCACCACCGTCGCCCGCGCCGCCGCCCATATCACCTACCCCGCGCGCATCCAGCTGGTGGCGGCGATGAACCCGTGCCGCTGCGGGCATCTGGGCACCGCGGGGCGGGAATGCGGGCGCGCGCCCCGCTGCGGGGAGGATTACGCCGCCCGCATCAGCGGCCCGCTGCTCGACCGCATCGACCTGACGGTGGCGGTGCAGCCGGCCTCGGCGGCGGAGCTGGCGCGCGCGCCGGCCGGGGAAGCCTCGGCGGCGGTGGCGGCCCGGGTGGCCCGCGCCCGCGCCGCCCAGCGCGCCCGCTACGGCCCGGACGGACCGGCCTGCAACGCCGAGGCCGAGGGGGGCGACGTGGCGCTGACGCCCGATGCCGATGCGCTGGCCGCGCAGGCGATGGAGCGGCTGCGCCTCTCTCCGCGCGGCTATATCCGCGTGCTGCGGGTGGCGCGCAGCATCGCCGATCTGGCGGAGGCCGAGGCGGTCGGGCGGGTCCATGTGGCCGAGGCGCTGGCCTTCCGCCAGCGGCATCGCAGCTGAGGCTGGCGGCGGCGCGCGGGCGTGGTGTATCGTGACGGCCTCACCCGAAGGGACCGCCGTCATGGGTCAGCCCGCCGCCCGCGTCGGCGACATGGTCGAGCAGGAAGAACCGCACTGCCATGCGCCGATCCACCCGCCCGCGCCGCCGCCCACCCCGGTGCCGCATCCGCCGCTGCCGCTGACCATCATCCCGCCCTGCGCGCCGACGGTGACGATCGGAGGGATGCCCGCCGCGCGCGCCACCGACCAGACCAAGCCCTGCACCGAACCCTGCGTGCCGGGCGGTCCGGCGTTGATCGCGAAGGGCTCGGCCACGGTCACGATCGGCGGCCTGCCGGCGGCG
>DAHWNE010000394.1 GCA_027340195.1 Acetobacteraceae bacterium
CCCCCGCCGATCGGCCGGGGACGGGAAGGCGAACTCTACGCGGTAGCGTTGACTCCGGATGGACGACGGGTATTTGCCGCTGGCGCGACCGGCGGCAGTTGGGACGGCAGCTTCAGCATCTACGTCTTCTCCGTGCGGACCGGCCGGTTGATCGCGCGACTGCCGGATCTTCCCTCACCAGTGTTCGCACTTGCGGTGTCCCCGGATGGCACCCGTTTTGCCGCCGGGTTGGCGAAGGGGGGTGTACGCGTCTGGAACGCCGCAACCGGGAAACCACTGTTTGCTGACTCTCATTATAGCGGGCCGGTGCGCGCGCTGGCTTTCGATCGGACCAATCGGCTGTTCGTCACCGCGGCCGACGGCAAGGTGCGCGCCTATGACGCCGCTGGCCGGCTGATCGCCGCCGTGGCCCCGGAACCGGGGCTGGAGCCCTGGGGGCTTGCGGTCTCTCCGGACGGAGACTTGATCGCGGTGAGCTTTATCAACACCGACCAGGCGGGCCAGGTGCACGTCGATGTCCTGGCCGCAGCAACCCTGCGGCGGGTGTTCGTGCCCGATACCCGCGGGCTTGCCGGCAATGGCTTACTTGCCGTCGCGTGGGCCGATGACAGCCACGGCGGGGTACAGCTTCTGGCCGGCGGCTATGCCCGCAAGAGCCGGCGAAACGTGATCCGCCGCTGGGCCGACTACGGACTTGGCGGCTTTACCGATTTGCCAGCCGCCCGCGATACCATCCTCGCCCTCGCTGCCCTGCCCGGCGGCGGCGCAGTGTACTCTGCGGCCGATCCCGGCTGGGGGCTGATCGGGGCAAACGGACGGATCCTGCGTCATCCGCAACCGCCAATGGCTGATCTGCGGCCGGCCCGCAACGGCAAGCTGCTGCTCTCGGCCCATGGCAATGTTGTGGCGTTCGCGTTCCGCCCGCGCCGGGCCGCCGCGCGCGGCATTAGGGAGGTCGCTGCTGCCCCGCCGCCTGCCGCTCGCGGTACGGCTGGCCGCTTGCTGTATTTCGACGCACATACGTTACAACTGTCTGCCGTACCACCGTCCCCGATGCCGCCTCTCGCAGGGGCTCGTCTCGATGCGCCGGGACTGACGGTGCGCGACTGGCGCGACACCGATGCCCCGCAGCTCAACGGACGCCCGTTGCGGCTTGATCCGGAGGAGTATAGCCGCAGTCTTGCGATCCTACCCGATGGGCGAGGTGTGCTGCTCGGCACCGACACCCATCTGCGGCTCTTTTCACCCGACGGGCGTCAGCTGGCGGTCGTCCCAATTCCGGCGCCTGCCTGGGCGGTAAGCGTCAGCGCCGACAGCAGGGTTGCCGTCGCCGCGCTACTGGACGGAACCATCCGATGGTACGGGCTTGGGCATCCCGGACGGATCACGCCGCGCACCGCCCTTTTCGTCGCAGCGAATCCTCGCCGCTGGGTGCTGTTCACGCCACAAGGGTTTTTTACCGCTGCCCCACAAGGTGGGTCCCGACTGGTTGGCTTCGAGGTTGATCGTGGCAGCGACCAGCAACCGGCCTGGGTCAGTTTCTCCGACGCTTATCGCCTGTTCTTCGCGCCGCGGGTGGTGCAAGCGCAACTCGCCGGAAACCCGGAACCGGCGTTGTCCCGGATGGCGACCCTTGGAAATCTGCGAGACCAGTTGGCACGTAAGCCTATGGTCGAGGTGACTGGCGCTTGCCTGCCACAGCCGGATGGTGGCTGCCACCCCCTTTCGCTCCCGCCATTGGACCGTCTGCGAATCCCGGCCACGGCGAACCGGATCGGGCTTGCTGTGAAGCTCGTCAACCGTGGTATCGGAGTGGGTCCGATCGACCTGTTCGTGAATGGCCGCAATGTCGGGCGCCTGAACCCACCGGCCGTCGATTCCGGATCAGAAACGGACAAGCTGAACGTGCCGCTCGACCCCGGCACTGACCATGTGCGGCTAAGGGTCTATGACAGTGCCGCAAATGTATTTTCCGAGACCCATTTGATCACCTTGCTGCGGGCCGGAAGCAGCCCTGTGGCATCACCTGGACGGTTGTTTATTTTCGCCATCGGGATCAATCATTTCGCGGCTCCGTCGCTGACCCTGCGCTATGCAGTACCCGACGCGGAGACCTTCGTGCGGCTGATGCGACGAGCCGCCGCGCCGCTATATCATTCTATACACGTGACATTACTCACCGACGCAGCCGCCAGTCGATCTGCGATCATGACAGCCTTTGCGCGCCTCTCCCACGAGATTCGACCGGAAGACACGTTCTTGTTCTACGTGGCGAGCCATGGCGGCGTCAGCCCGATTGATGGCAGATTTTTGCTAGCCCCTTCCGACATGAAAGAGTCGTACTTGACGAGTTGGCCAAGGATCGAGCGCCACTCTATCACCGAGACTGCATTAGTGCGCGCGCTTGCCGCGATACGAGCACGCGACGCATTGTTGTTCATCGATACCTGCTATTCGGGCAGAGTAACAGCTGACGCTCTGGCCAATGTCAGTCACGAGGTTGGCCGTTACATGATCTCGGCATCAAGCTCCGTGCAGGAGGCGCTTGACAGCTATAACCACCGCAACGGAGTCATGATGTATGCTTTGCGCCAGGGGTTAGATGGTCGGGCGCCGCACGGGCCAAACAAGGTGATCGGCGCGCTGTCGCTCGGCGAATATCTCTCCGCACGCATTACGCAACTCGCTCTGCGGCGCGGTCATGTTCAGAATGCGGAGTTTAAGGCAGCGCAACGGGACCTCCGATCTTTCCCGGTAGCTGAGATTCTTCATCCATCAAAGGTTCGCGGACAATGATCGGCGGCGGTCGAGTAGCTTGGCCATTCGACTCTGCCGCCACAAATCCAGGCGGCCTGTTTTCCGCACCCGCCTCCTTCCGGAGGTCACCGGCAGTAAGCTACCCACGATCGAAGCATCGAACCCGTCCCAGGCCATGCGGCGGGCCTTCCGGCTTCGCCGCCGGAGTCGGTTGAACAGATCTATCTGCACGCATTCTCCGAAATTGCGCAAAAATACTGTCTCCGAGCCGCCCTCAGTCGAACAGCGAGCTCACCGAACTTTCGTCGCTGATCCGGCGGATCGCCTCGGCCAGCAGCGGGGCGATGGTCAGCTGGCGCACGTTGTGGGCAAGGCGCACCGCCTCGGTGGCGGCGATCGAATCGGTGATGGTCAGCATCTCAATCGGCGAGGAGGCCACGCGCGCCACCGCGCCGCCCGACAGCACCCCGTGGGTGACATAGACGCTGGCCGAGCGCGCGCCCTGGGCGATCAGCGCGGCGGCGGCGTTGCAGAGCGTGCCGCCGGAATCGACGATGTCGTCAACCAGGATGCAGTCGCGGCCCTCCACCTCGCCGATCACGTTCATCACCTCCGAGACGCCGGCGCGCTCGCGCCGCTTGTCGATGATGGCGAGGTCGCAGTTGAGCCGGGTGGCGATGGCGCGGGCGCGCAGCACCCCACCGACATCGGGCGAGACGATCATCAGGTCCCGGCCCTGGTAACGCTCGCGGATGTCGCGCAGGAACAGCGGCGCGGCGTAGAGATTATCCACCGGAATATCGAAGAATCCCTGAATCTGCCCGGCGTGGAGATCGAGGGTGAGGACCCGGTTGGCGCCGGCCTCGGTGATGAGGTTGGCCACCAGCTTGGCCGAGATCGGCGTGCGCGGGCCGGTTTTGCGGTCCTGGCGGGCGTAGCCGAAATAGGGGATCACCGCGGTGACCCGGCGCGCCGACCCGCGGCGCAGCGCGTCCAGCGTGATCAGCAGCTCCATCAGATTGTCGTTGGCGGGGAACGAGGTGGATTGCACCACGAACACGTCCTCCCCGCGGACGTTCTCGTGGATTTCGACGAAAATCTCCATGTCCGCGAAGCGGCGCACCGAGGCGCGGGTGAGCGGCAGTTCCAGCGCGGCGGCCACCGCCTCGGCCAGCGGCCGGTTGCTGTTGCAGGCGACGATTTTCATGGCGGGCGGGGTCCCGGGGAGGTCGCGCGGCTTCTAGCAACCGGATTGTGACCTGTCCATGAATGGGCTGGCCGGATCGGCCGACCCGTGCCAGCCTGGGGGCGAACCGCACGGGGGAAACGCGATGCTGGACATGACGGGCAAGGTGGCGATCGTGACCGGGGCCGGCTCGGTCGGGCCGGGCTGGGGCAACGGCAAGGCGACGGCCACCCTGCTGGCCCGCCAGGGGGCATCGCTGTTCCTGGTCGATATCGCCGCCGCCGCCGCCGCGGAAACCCAGGGCCTCATCGCCGCCGAGGGCGGCACCGCGGTCGCGCACCAGGCCGACATGCTGGACAGCGCGGCGGTGGCGGCGATGGTCGCGGCCTGCGTCGCCCGGTTCGGGCGCATCGACGTGCTGGTGAACAACGTCGGCGGCTCGGCGCCGGGCGACGCGGTCTCCATGCCGGAGGAGGTGTGGGACCGGCAGATCGATTTCAACCTCAAGACCGCGTTTCTCGGCTGCAAGCACGTGATTCCGGTGATGCAGCGCCAGGGCAAGGGGGCGATCGTCAATGTCTCCTCGGTGGCCGGGCTGCGCAACGACGGCGCCGGCGGTCGGACCCATGTCGCCTATTCGTCCTCCAAGGCGGCGGTGATCCAGTTCTCGCGCTCCACCGCCGGCGCCTTCGTCAAGCAGGGAATCCGGGTCAACACCGTGGTGCCCGGGCTGATGCACACGCCGCTGGTGGAAAGCCGGCTGGCGAAGACGGTGGCCGGCGGGGACGCCGCGGCGCTGATCGCCAGCCGCAACGCGCGCTGCCCGATGGGGCGGATGGGTACCGCGTGGGATGTCGCCAACGCGGTGCTGTTTCTCGCCTCCGACGAGGCGGGCTACATTACCGGCACCGAGATCGTGGTGGATGGCGGGCTGATCCTCGCCTCGCCGTAAGCACAGGAGGAAACGACCATGGCCGCCCCCCGCTTCACCGAACTCACTCCCGAAACGATGACCGCCGAGCAGCGCCGCGTGGCGGAGGCGATCCAGTCCGGCCCGCGCGGCGCGGGTCTGCGCGGGCCGTTCAACGCGCTGCTGCGCGCGCCCGAGCTGGCCGACCTGGTGCAGCGGGTCGGCGCCTATGTGCGGTTTTCCAGCTCGCTGCCCGCGGCGCTGAACGAGCTCGCGATCATCATCGCCGGGCGGCACTGGACCGCGCAGTACGAGTTCTACGCGCATCGCAAGCTGGCGATCGCGGCCGGGCTGTCGCCGGCGATCTGCGACGCGGTGGCGGCCAACCGCCGCCCGGAGGGCATGAGCCCCGAGGAGACCGCGGTCTACGATTTCGCCTCCGCCCTGGTCGGCACCGGGCAGGTGTCGGACGCGCAATACCAAGCGGTGCTGTCGCGCTGGGGCGAGCGCGGCGTGATCGATCTGACCGGGGCGGTGGGATACTACTCGCTGGTCTCGATGGTGCTGAACGTCGCACGGGTGCCGCTGCCGGCCGGGGAGACGCCGCCGCTCGCCCCGCGCGACTGATGCGGGACGCGGCGCGCGCGCTGGTGCCGGTGCTCGCCGCCCGCGCCCGCGCCGCCGAGGCGGCGGGCGAGGTCCCGGCGGAGACCATCGCCGCCTTCCGCGCCGCCGGGTTGACCCGGGTGCTGCAACCGCGCCACTTCGGCGGGCGGGGCGGGCCCTTCGCGCTGTTCTCGGAAATCGCCGAGACCCTGGCCGAGGGCTGCGCCGCCTCCGCCTGGGTCTATGCGGTGTTCGGCGAGCACGCCTGGATCGTCGCCAATTTTCCGGAGCCGGCGCAGCGCGCGGTGTGGGAGGCGACACCGGCGGCGCTGGTGTGCGCCTCGCTGGTCCCGCGCAATGTCGCCGCCGCCGCGCCGGGCGGGTGGGTGCTGTCGGGGGCGTTTCCCTTCGCCTCCGGTGCCGCCCATGCCGACTGGGCGATCCTGGGCGCGCTCTGCGACGGGGAGGCGCGCTACCTGCTGGCGCCGATGCGCGCCCTGCGCCGGGCCGATGACTGGCAGGTGCTGGGGATGCGGGCCACCGGCAGCACCGCGCTGCTGGCCGAGGCGCTGTTCGTGCCGGAGGCGCATACGGTGGCGCTGGAGGCGCTGCTGACCGGCACGGCGCCGGGGCGCGCGGTGCATCCCGACTGGGCGCTGCTGCGCGCGCCGCGCTGGCTGCTGGTGCCGTATTCGCTGCCGTCGGTCGCGATCGGCCTCGGCGTCGGCGCGCTGGCCGAGGCCGCCGCG
>DAHWNE010000415.1 GCA_027340195.1 Acetobacteraceae bacterium
AGGAAGAAGGCTTCGCGCTGCTGTTCGCCGTTGTTGCCGATATCGATGCCGGCAGCCAGCTGCTTGCGCACCACCGCGTCCACCGCCGCGCGCCCGCGTTCGGCGATCTCGGCCGCGTCCACCGTCGCGCCGCGAGCGCGCGCGGCATAGAGCTCGGTGAGTTCCCGCGGGCGCGGCAGGGAGCCGGTGTGGGTAGTCAGGATGCGGGTTTCGCTGCGCAGCATGGCCGGTTTCCTAGGGGCTTTCCCGCAGGCTGGCCCGGATCCCCCCGGTTGACCAGGGGCGGCACCGGTCCGACGCTGAGGCCATGACCGACCTTGTCCGCACCGAGATCCGCAACGCCGCGCTCTGGATCACCATCGACCGTCCGGCGAAGCGCAACGCGATGAACGCCGAGGTTCTGGCCGGCATCGAGGCCGCGCTGGCCAACCCGCCGGCGGAGGCGCGCGCCGTCGTGCTGACCGGGGCCGGGTCGCGTGCCTTCTGCGCGGGGGCGGACCTCTCGGGCGGGACCGCGGTGTTCGCCCGCACGCTCGATGAGCCCACCACCGATTTCGGGCGCCTGGCGCGGCGAATGCACGGGCTCGGCCCGCCCAGCATCGCCCGGATCAACGGCGACTGCCTGGCCGGCGGGATGGGGCTGCTCGGCATGTGCGACCTCGCGGTGGCGGCGGACCATGCCCGCTTCGGCTTGCCGGAAGTGGGCGTGGGCGTGTTTCCGATGCAGGTGCTGATCTATCTGCGCGGCCTTGTGGGCGCGCGGGCGCTGAACGAACTCTGCCTGCTGGGCGGGATGATCGACGCCGCGCGGGCGCGCGAGATCGGGCTGGTGAACGAGGTGGTGCCGGAGGCGGCGTTGGACGCGCGCATCGACGCGCTCGCCCGCCGCCTCGCCGCCGTCTCGCCCACCGCGATCCGCCGCGGCAAGCACGCCATCGCCGCGATGGCGCGGATGAGCTTCGCCGAGGCGTTGTCCTTCGCCGAGGCCGCGATCGCCGCCACCGCGATGACCGATGACGCGCGCGAGGGGCTGGCCGCGTTCAACGCGCGCCGCGCGCCGCGCTGGGGCCGGCCGGACGGATCAGCCGAGGACGGATCAGCTGAGGAATGATCCGGTATCGGCGCCGAGCGGCGGCGCCGGCGCGGCCGGCCCGACCGGGGTGGCCGAGAAGCGCACCGGGAACCGGGTGGTGGTCAAGGTCCCCTCGGTCGGGTGCGTCGCGGCACCGAAGAACCCCACCGCGGCGAGATGCGGGTCCTCGCGCAGGGTTTCCAGCGAGTTGACCGGGCAGGCGGGAATATCCAGCCGGCGGAACAGCACCAGCCAGTCCGCGCTGGGCCGCGCGGCGAGCGTCTCGGCCAGGAATCGGCCCACCGTCTCGGCATGGAGGGTGCGGCTGGCCTGGGAGGCGAAGCGAGGGTCCTCCGCCAGCAGCTCGGGCCGGTCGATCGCGCCCAGGAAATCCCGCCAGTGCCGGTCCGTATAGACCACCACCGCCAGATAGCCGTCGGCGGTGGGGTAGGGGCCGCGGGCGCGGGACAGCAGCCGATTGTAGCCCATCGGTCCCAGCGGGGGGACGAAGGCGGCGCCGCCGAGGTGGTCGGCCAGCACGAAGCCGGCCATGGTCTCGAACATCGGCACTTCGATCGCCTGGCCGTCGCCGGTCGGCCCGCGATGCACCAGCGCGGCGAGGATGGCGGCGGCCAGATGCAGCCCCACCACCCGGTCGCAGAGATTGACCGGGGCGTAGCGGGGCGCTCCATCGATGGCGGCGAACAGGCCGGCGATGCCCGATGCGGCCTGCATCAGATCGTCATAGACCGGCTGGCCGGCATTCGGTCCGTCGCTGCCGTAGCCGACGGCGAGGCAATGGATCAGCCGCGGATGGGCGGCCCGCATCGTCGCCGCGTCCAGCCCCAACCGGCTCAGCGCCGCGGGGCGGATGTTGCTCACGAACACATCCGCGAGCCCCGCCAGCGCCAGCGCCGTCGCCCGACCTTCTTCCGTCTTCAGGTCCAGCACCACCCCGCGCTTGCCGGCGTTGGCTTGCAGGAACAGGGGTCCCATCCCCGGGTTGCGCCAGGGGCCGACGCGGCGCAGCGAGTCGCCCTCGGGCGGTTCCAGCTTCACCACATCGGCGCCGAGCTCGGCCAGCAGCCGGGTCGCCGAGGGGCCCATCACCACCGAGGTGAGGTCGAGCACCCGCACCCCGGCCAGCGGGCCGGTGGGACGATGCGGCGGGTCGGGCCAGCGCGGGGTCATACTCCCCGGTAACCGGTCCCTTCCGGGCCGGCAACCCGGAGGCGGATCGGGCTTGCCGCCGTCCGCCACCTATGGTTGTATTCTATCGGAACACAACAACCCAGGGACGATTCCATGGCCGCCTCCGCCCCGAGCCCGAACCGGCCCGCGCC
>DAHWNE010000001.1 GCA_027340195.1 Acetobacteraceae bacterium
GGTTGCGGTTGTCGAGGAACAGCACCCGGCATTGTTCCGTCCGCTCGCGCGCCAGCACCGCGGTCAGATAGTCGATCAGCCGGTCCCAATTGGCCAGCAGCGGGCGGTCGGCGAGTTCGGCGCGGGCCAGGCGGATCGCCGCCGCCGATTCGCCGACGCCATCGACCGCCAGCAGCGCGTTGACCGGGGCGGCGCAGACGGCGGGGAAGCTGCCGAACTCGGCCAGCAGCGCCCGTGCCAGCGCCTTGGTGTCGCGCCGCGGCAGGGCGATGTAGAGCGCCATCTCCAGCAGCTCGTAATCGGCCAGCGCGTCGGCCCCGGCGCGCAGCAGGCGGGCACGCATCCGCTCCCGGTGGCCCTCGGCGCCCGGCGGGGTCCCGTCCGGCAGCGCGATCGGCAGTGACGCCTCACGCAGTCCCTTGCGCATTCCTCTCTCCCGCGCTCCGCGCGCGGGCGCGGAGGATCAGGCCGCCGGGTATGGCGGCGCGGTGTAACCTGCGGGGGAAAGGGTAAAGATTTCCACACCTTCCTCGGTGACGCCCACCATGTGCTCGAACTGGGCGGAGAGGCTGCGGTCGCGGGTGACGGCGGTCCAGCCGTCGTCGAGCACTTTCACCTCCGGCCGGCCGGCGTTGACCATCGGCTCGACGGTGAAGAACATCCCCGGGCGCAGCACCGGGCCTTCCCCGCAGCGGCCGTAGTGCAGCACGTTCGGCGCCTCGTGGAACTGCCGGCCGATGCCGTGGCCGCAGAAATCGCGCACCACCGAGCAGCGCTGCGATTCCACATAGGTCTGGATGGAATGGCCCACGTCGCCCAGGGTGGCGCCGGGGCGGATCGCGGCGATGCCGCGCCGCAGCGCCTCATACGTCACGTCCATCAGCCGGCGGGCGCGGGTATTGGGGGTGCCGGCCGCGTACATGCGGGAGGTGTCGCCGTGCCAGCCGTTCAGGATCACGGTGACGTCGATGTTGAGGATGTCCCCGTCCTCGAGCCGGCGCTCGCCGGGGATGCCGTGGCAGACCACGTGGTTGATGGAGGTGCAGATGGATTTCGGGAAGCCGCGATAGTTGAGCGGCGCCGGGATCGCGCCGTGGCCGGTGATGAACTCATGGCAGAGCCGGTCGAGCTCGCCGGTGGTGACGCCGGGGCGGACATGCGGGGTGATCATGTCGAGCGTCTCGGCGGCGAGCCGGCCGGCTTCCCGCATCGGGGCGAAATCGGCCTTGGTGTAGAGGGTGATGCGTCGCGTATCGGTGCCGCCATCCATGGCGCGTACTCCATCGGGCGCCGGCGGCGCCGTAACCGGGGCAAGATGCGCGGGGAGGGCCGCCGGGGCAAGGGCGCGCGCGGCAAGGCGGGGTTGCGCGCCCCGCCTACAGCCCCACGCGCCGATTGACGAACCGCAGCGTATAGCCCCGCTTCACGTCGATCCCCCGCGGGTAAACCCCCACCGCCGCCATCGTCCGGTAATACGCCGCCCAGCGCGCATCCGTCATCGCCCCGATCCCCAGCCGCAGCGCATCCCCCGATTCCACGATCCCGTGCCGGATCATCACGGCCCGCCCGTAATCGATCAGCGCCTGCGGCATGTCGGGGTTGGCGCGCCGGATCAGCGCGTCCGCCGGCGCCGGGTCCTCGTGCAGATATGATTTCCACCCCAGGATCGAGGCATCGACGAAGCGCTGCACCACCCCCGGATGCTCCGCGATCAGCCGGCGGGAGGTGGCGATCACGTTGCCGTAGCCCAGATACCCGGCCTCCGTGATCGGCAGCACCACCGGGTCGAAATGCGCCTTCTCGCGGATCAGGAACGGCTCCGATCCCAGATAGCCTTCCTGCACCATCATCCGGTCGGCCAGGAACGGCGCCAGGTTGAACGTGTAGGGTCGCACCTGCGCGTTGCTGTAGCCGTATTTATGCGCCAGGAACCGCCACCATCCGGCGCGTACGTCGGCCGCCACCTCGATCGGCCGCCCCTTCAGATCGGCGAACCCGTGCACCCCGGTGCCGGGATGGGCGATCAGCACCGATTCGTCCTTCTGGAAGATCGCGGCGACGGCGACGAACGGCAGATCCAGCCGGGCGAACTCCACCGCCCGCCCGCCGGCGAGGTCGAATTGCTGCCGCCCCGCCAGCAGCAGCTGCACATGGTTGAGCTGCGGCCCGCCCTGGGCGATGGTCACCTCGAGCCCATGCGCGGCATAGATGCCCTTTGCCACCGCCTGGTAGAACCCGCCGTATTCGGCCTCGGCTTTCCAATCGAGGCCGAAGATCACCCGCTCCGCCGCCGCCGCCCCGCGCGCGGCGGGCAGCAGCAGCAAGGGCGCGGCGAGGGCGGCGCGCCGGCGCAGCATCAGCCGCGGCCGATGAACGGCATCTTGGTCGCCATGATGGTGATGAACTGCACGTTGGTATCCAGCGGCAACTCGGCCATGAAGCGCACCGCGTTGCCGACGTGATCGGCATCCATGGTCGGCTCCACCTTGGTCTCCCCGTTCGCCTGCGGCACGCCGCGGGCCATGCGCGCGGTCATCGGCGTGGCCGCGTTGCCGATGTCGATCTGCCCGCAGGCGATATCGAACGGCCGCCCGTCCAGCGCGATCGACTTGGTCAGGCCGGTGATCGCGTGCTTGGTGGAGGTATAGGCCACCGACCCCGGCCGCGGCGCATGGGCGGAAATGGAACCGTTGTTGATGATCCGCCCGCCGCGCGGGGTCTGGTCGCGCATCATGCGGAACGCCGCGTTGGCGCACAGGAACATCCCGTTCAGGTTGACCGCCACCACCGACGTCCACTGCTCCCAGGTGAAATCGCCGAAATTGGTGCTGGGCACGTTGCCGCCGGCATTGTTGAACAGCACGTCGAGATGCCCGAACCGCTCCTTCACCGCCGCGAACAGCGCGGCCACCTGGTCGGGTTCGCGTACATCGGTGGGCACGATCAGCTTGGTGCCGGCGTTGGCCATGCCGGCGGTCTCCTCCAGCGCATCGCGCCGGCGCCCGGCCAGCGCCACCGCCCAGCCGTCCTTCAGCAATGCCAGCGCCGCCGCCCGGCCCACGCCGCTGCCGGCCCCCGTCACCACCGCCACACGCTCGGCCATCGTCTCCCTCCCGGATTGCGTTCGCCGTCAG
>DAHWNE010000002.1 GCA_027340195.1 Acetobacteraceae bacterium
CCCGGCATCGGGCCGGGTGCCGCCGGCAGCGCCAGCGCGCCGAGGAACGCCAGCGCGAAATTGCTGGCCGGTCCCGCCGCCGCCACCAGCGCCATCCCCCGGCGCGGGTTGCGGAACTGCCACGCCCCCACCGGCACCGGCTTGGCCCAGCCGAACATGAAGGCGACCCGCCCCAGGGTCATGAGCTGGCCCAGCAGCAGCGCCCCCGGCAGCAGCAGCGTCCCCACCGGGTCGATATGCCGGATCGGGTTGAGCGACAGCCGCCCGGCGTCGCGCGCGGTGGTGTCGCCGAGTGCCAGGGCGGCGTAGCCATGCGCGGTCTCGTGCAGGGTGATCGCCAGCACCGCGGCCACCACCGCCAGCGCGATCTGGGCGACGGTGTCGATCATGCGAGCAGCCGATCCCGCTCGGCGGCCAGCGCGTCCGGGTCCAGCGGGCGGCGGGCGGCGCGGGCACGGGCGCGGGCGGCATCCATCCGGGCGGCGGTCTCGGCGCGCATCGGCGGGCACGCCGCCAGCACCGCGGCGTTGGTCGCGGCATCGGCGGCGCAATAGAGGGCCAGATCGGCCCCGGCCGCCAGCGCGGCGATCGCCGAGGCCGCCGGCGGGGCGGCGAGCGCGCCCATGGCAAGATCGTCGGTCACCAGCACTCCCTGAAAGCCGATATGGCCGCGGATGACGTCGCGGATGATGGTGGGGGACAGGGTGGCCGGAAGCGCCCGATCCCATCCGGGGTAGCGGATATGCGCCGTCATGGCCCAGGGCAGGTCCGCGTTCAAGGCGAACGGGCGCAGATCGGCCTCGCAGGGGTCAGCGACGCTGGGCAGGGTCAGGTGGCTGTCGGCGGTGGCGCGGCCATGGCCGGGCAGGTGCTTCATCACCGGGATCACCCCGGCGGCCAGCAGCCCCTCGGCCATCGCCCGCCCCAGCCTGGCCACCTGGTCGGGATCGGGGCCGAACGCGCGGTCGCCGATCACCTCCGACGCGCCCGGAACCGCGAGGTCCAGCACCGGGGCGGTGACGATGCCGAACCCGGCCGCCGCCGCCTCGGCGCCGATCAGGGCACCATGGACGAACGCCGCCCTGGTGGCGGCGGCGGGATCGGCGGACCAGAGCGCGCCGATCGCCGCGGCGGGCGGATGGGCGCGCCAGTGCGGCGGGCGCAGCCGGGCGACCCGGCCGCCTTCCTGGTCCAGCATCAGCGCCGCCTCGGCCGGCAGGGCGGCGCGCAGGTCCGCGACCAGGGAAGCAAGCCGGGGCGGGGTTTCGATGTTGCGCGCGAACAGGATCACCCCGGCCGGCCGATGGGCGAGAAGCAGCGCGCGCTCGGCCGCGGACAGCTCGGGACCGGAGAGGCCGATGATCGCCGGGGTCACGCGCGCGCGGCCCTAGACCCCCCGCCAGACGGGCGCCCGCTTGCCCAGGAACGCCTCCATGCCCTCGCGGAAATCCTGGCTCATGTAGCACATCAGGATCAGGTCCTTGTCCTGCCCCTCCGGCAGGCGCGGGCGCAGCCGGCGCAGCGCCTCCTTGGTGGCGGCGAGCGTCAGCGGCGCGTGGCTGGCCACCAACCTGGCCAGCGCCTCGGCGCGGGCGCGCAAGGCCGCGGGATCGTCCAGCAGTTCGGACACCAGGCCGATCGTCTTCGCCTCCTCCGCCTCGATCAGCCGGGCGGTGAAGATGATCTCGGTCACCAGCGCCGGGCCGATCAGCGCCGCCAGCCGCGCGTAGTTCGACATCGACAGGCAGTTGCCCAGCGTGCGCGCCACCGGAAAGCCGAACCGCGCGCCGCGGGCGGCGATGCGGATGTCGCAGGCAGCCGCGATCCCGGCCCCGCCGCCGGTGCAGGCGCCAGCGATGGCGGCGATGGTCGGCTTCGGGCAGCGCTCCAGCGTCTCCAGCACCCGGTCCAGCCGGGCCTCGTAGGCCAGCGCGTCCTCCGGCGTGGCGAAGGCGCGGAACTGCGAGATGTCGGTGCCGGCGGCGAACGCTTTCTCCCCGGCGCCGGTCAGCACCAGGGCGCGGATCGCGGGGTCGGTGGCGGCGCGGGCGCAGTGCTCGGCCAGCCCCTCGTACATGGCGAAAGTCAGGGCGTTGCGCGCGGCCGGACGGTTGAAGGTGATCCAGCCGATGCCATCTTTGAGTTCGAACAGCAGGTCGGGATCGGACATGGGGCGCCTCCGTGGTTCGGCCCCTGCTACAGGTCCCGGCGCTTGCCGCCAACCCGGCGGCCTCTATGCTGTCGGGCTCGTTTTGGGAGACGCAGCATGTCGGCAACGTCCGCCACCCCGTTGGCCACCGCGACCCTGGGCGGCGGCTGCTTCTGGTGCCTCGAGGCCGTCTTCAAGGACCTGCGCGGCGTCGCCGCGGTGAAATCCGGCTACGCCGGCGGCACCGCCCCGAACCCCAACTACAAGCAGGTCTGCTCCGGCCGCACCGGCCACGCCGAGGTGGTGCAGATCCGCTTCGACCCGGCCGAGATCAGCTACGCCGACATCCTGCGGGTGTTCTTCACCATCCACGACCCGACCACGCCGAACCGCCAGGGCCACGACATCGGCACCCAGTATCGCAGCATCATCCTGGCCCATGACGCCGCCCAGGCGGAGACCGCGCGGGCGGTGATGGCGGAGGTGGCGCCGGTCTGGTCCGCGCCGCTGGTCACCGAGCTGGTCCCGTTCGAGACCTTCTGGCCGGCCGAGGCCGAGCACGACGATTATTTCGAACGCAATCCCTGGACCGGCTACTGCCAGGCGGTGGTCGGCCCCAAGGTGGCGAAGTTCCGCAAGAGCTTCGCCGACCGGCTGAAGCGAAGCGCCGCCTGATGCCGGTCAACCCGGCCGACGGACCGATCCTCGGCACCCTCTACGGCTCCGACGCGATGCGCGCGGTGTTCGACGAGGCCGCGTATTTCCAGCGGATGCTGGATGTGGAGGCGGCGCTGGCGCGGGTGCAGGCCCGCCTCGGCCTGATCCCCGCCGCGGCGGCGGCGCGCATCACCGAGGTCGCGCGCTACGAGTTGCTGAACCCCGCGGTGCTGGCCGCGCAGGCGCGCAACGTGGGCTACCTGGTGCTGGGGCTGGTGGCCGAACTCTCGCGGGTGGCCGGCGAACACGGCGGCTGGACCCATTGGGGGGCGACCACCCAGGACATCATGGACAGCGCCACCGTGCTGCAAGCGCGCGACGGGCTGGCGTTGATCGGCGCCGAGATCGCCGCGCTGCGCGACGCGCTGCTGGCGCAGGCGGATCGGCACCGCGACGTGGTGATGGCCGGGCGGACCCATCTGCAACAGGCGCTGCCCACCACGCTGGGGCTGAAATGCGCCACCTGGGCGATGCCCTTCATCGCCCACGCGGAACGGCTGGCGCAACTGCGCCCGCGCGTGGAGCGGATCAGCTTCGGCGGCGCCGCCGGCACGCTGGCCTCGCTCGGGCCCGACGGGGTCGCGGTGATGGAGGGCCTGGCCGGGGAACTCGGCCTCGCCGCCCCCGCCGCCCCCTGGCACGTCTGCCGCGACGCGCTGGCCGAGGCTGTCTGCTTCCTCGGCCTCGTCGCCGGCAGCCTGGCCAAATTCGCCACCGACATCATCCTGCTGGCGCAGACCGAGGTGGCCGAGGTGGCGGAACCCTATGTCGCCGGGCGCGGCGCCTCCTCCACCATGCCGCAGAAGCGCAACCCGATCGCCTCGGAATACATCCACGCCGCGGCGCGCGGGGTGCAGGCGCTGGTGCCGCTGATGCTGGGGGCGATGGCGCAGGACCACGAGCGCGGCACCGGGCCCTGGCAGGCGGAGGCGCTGGCGATCCCGCAGGCCTTCGTGCTGACCCATGGCGCGCTGATCCATGCCCGCGCCATCGCCGAGGGGATGGTGACCGACCCGGCGCGGATGCGCGCCAATCTCGACATCACCGGCGGGCTGATCGTCGCCGAGGCGGTGATGATGGGGCTGGCGCCGATGCTGGGCCGGGGCGAGGCGCATCACGTGGTCAAGCACGCCTGCGACGTGGCGCTGGCCGAGCGCATCCCGCTGGCCACCGCGCTGGCCCGCGTGCCCGAGGTGGCGGCGCGGCTGGACGCGGCGGCGATCGCGCGGCTGACCGATCCGGCCGGCTACCTGGGCAGCGCCGGCGCCTTCATCGACCGGGTGCTGGCGGCGCGCTGATGGTTCCGGCGCAAAGGCCGAAGCCGATCGGCACCGCGCCGGGCGCCTCGGCCCGCGCGGTGAAGACGATCTCGTCGCCGTCCTCCAGATAGCCGCGGGTCTCCCCGTTGGGCAGGGTGATGCGGTTGCGCCCGCCCTGGGTCAGTTCCAGCAGGCTGCCGAAGCTGCCGGGATCGGCGCCGGAGATGGTGCCGCTGCCGAACAGATCGCCCGGGTGCAGGTCGCAGCCGTTGCAGCTGTGGTGCGCGACCATCTGCGCCGGCGTCCAGTAGAGCGCATCCGCGCCGACCCGCGACAGCACATGCGGCGCCGCCCCGGCCGCGCGCATCCGGGGCGTGCGGATCGCCACCTCGAAGCGCAGCGCGAGCCCGCCCGAGGCCTGGTCGGCGGGGTCGGTCAGGTAGGGCAACGGCGCCGGATCGCCGGCGGGGCGCGCGAAGGCCGGGGCGCGGAACGGCTCCAGCGCCTCCGGCGTCACGATCCAGGGCGAGATCGTGGTGTGGAAATTCTTCGCCAGGAACGGCCCGAGCGGCTGGTATTCCCAGGCCTGGATGTCGCGCGCCGACCAGTCGTTCAGCAGGCAATAGCCGGCGATGTGCTGGGCGGCGGCGGCGATCGGGATCGGCTGGCCGGGCGGGTTGCCGGGACCGATCCAGATGCCGAGTTCGAGCTCGTAATCGAGGGTGCGGCACGGGCCGTAGCTGGGCGCCGCCTCCTCGGGCAGCTTGCGCTGACCGGCGGGGCGGAACACCGGCGGGCCGGGCACGCGCACCGAGGAGGCGCGGCCGTGATAGGCGACCGGGACGTATTTGTAGTTGGGCAGCAGCGGATTGTCGGGGCGGAACACACGCCCGGTGTTGGTGGCGTGCTGGATGCCGGCGAAGAAATCGGTGTAGTCGCCGATCGCCGCCGGCAGATGCAGGGTGCAGTCGGCGGCCGGATAAAGCAGCTTCTCGACCCGCGCCCGGTCCGGGCTGCCGACCGCCAGCAGCCCCGAAACCAGCTGGCGCAACCCGCGCCGACGCGGCGCGCCGGCGGCGAGGATCGGGTTCAGGTTCGGCCCGGCCGCGACCACCCCGGGCAGCGCCGCGGCGAGATCGAGGATCATATCCCCGAT
>DAHWNE010000011.1 GCA_027340195.1 Acetobacteraceae bacterium
CCGGCGCCGCGCAGGCGGAAATCGGCATCGGCGATGACGAAACCGTCCTCGGTATCGCGCAGCAGGACGAGGCGCTTGCGGGCGCCCGCAGTCAGCGCATCGTCATGGAGCAGCAAGCAGAAGCTGGCCGCCACGCCGCGACCGATCCGCCCGCGCAGCTGGTGCAGCTGGGCCAGGCCGAACCGCTCCGCGTGTTCGATCACCATCACCGAGGCGGCGGGGACATCGATACCCACCTCCACCACGGTCGTTGCCACCAGGATGCGGGCGCGCCCGGCGGCGAAGGCGGCGAGCGCCTCGGCGCGTGTCTCGGGGTCCTGGCGGCCATGCGCCAGCGCTACGGCAGCACCGAACCGGTCGGTCAGGGTGGCGAAGCGCGCCTCGGCGGCGGCGAGGTCGGGGGTCTCACTTTCCGCCACCAGCGGGCAGACCCAGTAGATCTGTGCGCCTTCCGCGAGTTTTCGTGCCAGCCCCTCGATCACCTCGGGCAGGGTGTCGAGCGCGTGCAGGGTGGTGCGCACCGCGCCCCGGCCGGCTGGCTTCCCGGTCAGGCGGGAGATGTCCATCTCGCCCCATTGGGTCAGCAGCAGGGTGCGCGGGATCGGCGTGGCGGTCATCACCAACACATCGGTTTCATGGCCTTTCTCGCCCAGCAGCAGGCGTTGCGCGACGCCGAAACGATGCTGCTCGTCGATCACCGCGACGCCGAGGTCGTGGTAGGCGACGGCGTCCTGGAACAGCGCATGGGTCCCCACCACCATCGGCACCGCGCCGGTCGCCAACCCGGCGAGCACCGCCTTGCGTGCCCGGCCTTTTACCGCCCCGGTCAGCAGCGCGACCGGCACCGGAGAGAGCGCGGAAAGGGTACGGTGATGCTGGCGGGCAAGGATCTCCGATGGCGCCATCAGCGCGGCCTGTGTGCCGGCCTCGACCGCGCGCAGCATCGCCAGCGCCGCGACCAGGGTCTTGCCGGACCCCACATCGCCTTGCAGCAGACGCAACATGCGGCGCGGGGCGGCGAGGTCGGCGTCGATTTCGGCCAGCGCCTGGCGCTGCGCTTCGGTGGGGGCGTGGCCGAACCGGGCCAGCGCGCGGGCACGCAGCGTACCGTCGCCGGTCAGGCTGCGGCCGGGCCGGGCCCGCAGCCGGCCGCGCACGACGGCGAGCGCGACCTGCCCGGCCAGCAGCTCGTCATAGGCGAGCCGGGCTTTGGGCTTGTCGTCAGGCAGGTCGGTGGGGGCCTGCAAGGCGAAGAGTGCGGCGGCGAATCCGGGCCAGCGTTCGCGCCGCAGCAGCGCGGGATCGTGCCATTCGGGCAGCTCCGGCAGCCGTGCCAGGGCGGCGGTCATGGCGGTGCGGATCTGGTTGGGCCAGAGGCCGGCGGTCAGAGGCCAGACCGGCTCGATCGGCGGGATCACGTCGGGCTTGTCGGCAGCGACGACATGATCGGGGTGCGGCATGGTCAGCCGGTCGGCGAAGCGTTCGAGCCGGCCGGAGATCAGCAGCCGAGCGCCGGGAGGCATCTGGCCGGCGCGGCGGAAGCGGAAGAACACCAGCTCCAGCCGCCCGGTGCCGTCGGTGACGGTCACCCTCCAGGGCTGGCGGTCGGTGGCGGGGGCATCGATGCGCTCCACGCTGACCGCCAGTGTGACCAGTTGTCCCGGTGCCGCTTCGGCGAGAGTTGGGCGGGCGCGGCGGTCGAGCCAGGTCTCGGGACGGTGGAACAGCAGGTCGAGGACTCGTTCGCCGCCGATGGCGCGGGCGAGCAGCCGGGCGCGTGCTTGGCCTGCTCCGGGCAGCGAGGTGAGCGGTGCCAGCAGCGGGGCGAGATCCGGTTCGGGGTCCACCGGCCCGGTATGCCATCGGCCTGGCGCCGAGGGGAGGGGGCGCGCGCCCGAACCATTTCCGGTCAAGGGGTTGGCAGCGGGTTGGGGGGGCGGCATGATGCTGATGGCATGGATATCGCACCCCGAGCCTTGAGTTTAGCCGCGCCGCGCCAGTGGCGGGAGGGGGTGCGCTGCGCCGTTCCGGTGTTGCTCTTGCCGAACGCTGGCAGGCAATTCGGCAGCCTGGGGCCGCGCCGGTTCCATTCCCGGTGAACCGATTCCTTCGCTTCCTGTGGCGCAATCGGGCGTCGGTCGTGCTGCTGGCGGCGCTGGCGCTGGCGGGGGGGCTCGCCGCCGGGGCGCGGCTGCCGCAAACCATCTTTCCCGACCTGGCGTTCCCCAAAGTGGTGGTGCTGGTCGCCGACGGCGACCTGCCGGTGCGGCTGATGCTGCTGCAAGTCACACGCCCGCTGGAACTTGCCGCCCAGGGCGAGCCGGGGGTGCGGCTGGTCAACTCGCAGACCGGCAACGGGCTCAGCAAGGTACATGTCTACTTCTCCGCCGGTACCGATCCGGCGCTGGCGTTCTTGTTGTTGCAGGCGCGGCTGGCAAAGATCCGGCTGCCGCCCGGCGCGCACCTGACGGTGAGGTTGCAGACTCCGGAAGTCTATCCGCTGAGCGAATACGCGCTGGTCTCGAACCGGGTCACCAGCAGCGCCATGCGTCCCTTCTTCGCCTTCGCGCTGCGCCCGGCGCTGTTGGGGGTGAGGGGGGTCTATCGGGTAAATGGTACCGGACGCGGCTGGCCGGAGGTGCAGTTAGAGTTATCGGCGCGGAGGCTGGCGGCGCATGGCCTGACCGCGGCGCAGGTGGTCACCGCGCTCCGAGCCGCGCAGGGTCCGTATTTCTCCGGCGTGCGGACCAGGTTCCATCAGCAATCGGTGGTCGTGACCGCGCCGCGGCCGGCGACGCCGGCGGCGCTGGCGCGGATGATCCTGCCAATCGGGCCGCCCGAAGCCGCGCGCCCGCTGACTCTGGGCGCGCTGGGCCGGGTACGGATTGCGCCGCCACCGATGCTGGTGGGCGCGGCCGTCGCCGGCTGGAAGCACGCGCTGGTGGTGGACGTGCTGCCCGAGGCCGGGGTAAATCAGGCGGCATTGGGCCGCGCCATCGCGCGGCGGCTCTCTGCGCTTGCCCGGCACTTGCCAGCCGGGGTGCATCTGGTGCCGATCTATGATCTTGGCCGGTTGATCGGTTCCTCCCTGCACGATGTCTGGCTGGCGCTGATTCTGGGTAGCGTGATCGCCTGGTCAGTGGTGCTGGCGTTCCTGCGCCGGCTGGGCGCGGCGCTGGCGACCTTGCTGGTGGTCCCGCTGTCGATCGCCGGTACCTTGCTGGCCCTGCGCGCGCTGGGACTCGGGCTCAACGTGATGACCCTGGGGGGGCTGACGGCGGCAATCGGTGCCCTGGTCGATCACGCGATCGTGGTGATGGAGCGGGGGCTCGCCGCGCGGGGCGTGACGCCGGCGGCGCGGAGGGACGACGCGCTGGCGCGGGTCGGACGGATCCTGCCGGCGATGACCCTGGCGACCGCGACGTCCTGCCTTGTGTTCCTGCCGCTGATCGCGCTCTCCGGGACCATTGGCCTGTTGTTCCGACAAATGGCGCTGACGATCGTGGTGGCACTGCTCGCCTCGCAGGTGGTGGCGCTGACCCTGACGCCGGTGCTGGCGGTGTGGCTGGCCGGGCGAGATACTACGGAAGCAGCTTGGCAGCATCGCTGGCGGCGACGATTCGTGCGCCTGTTGCTGCGCGGAATGCGCCGCCCCTGGGTGCTGGCGCCGGTCGCCTTCGGGCTCGTCGGGCTCGGAGCGCTGGCGCTGCTCCGGCTGCCGACCGGGTTCCTGCCACCGTGGGATCAGGGGGTGCTGTCGATCCCGTTTCGTACCCCGGTCGGGTCCTCTCCGGCTGAAACCCGGCGGGTGGGACGGCGGCTCATGCAGGTCGCGCTGGCCGACCCTGCGGTGGCGCGGGCCTCGCTGGTGGTGGGGCGGAGCTTCGCCAATCCGCGCTCGGTCCCGAACAAGGGGGCACTGGCGGTGGTGCTGAAGCAGCACCGGGATGTGGGCACGCCGGTGGTGATGCAGCGGCTCTGGCGGGCGTTTCATGCCGCCGATCCGGCGCTGATCGCGTTGGGGGGCGCGCAGGTGATGGTGAACCGGCTGGGGGATCTGTCGGGGGCCCATGCGCCCCTCGAGATATTCCTGTTCGGCTCCGATTCGGCGGCATTGCGCAAGGCCGGGGCGCGGTTGGCGGCACGGCTTCGGCGGTCCGGACGGTTCCAGGCGATCCAGTTCAAATCTCCGTCAGCCGGACCGGAGATCGCGCTCCGCCCGCGCGCGGCGGCGGCGCTGCGGGGCGTGACGGCACCGGCGCTGGCCGGCGCGGTGCGGCGGCTTCTCTGGGGGCAACGGGCGGGATTTCTGCTGGCGGGCGAACAGATCATGCCGATCCGCGTCCGAGTGCGCCCGACTGACGGTGACATCGGGGCGCTGGCGCTGCGTCTGCCGGTGCCGTCAGGGGCTGATCCGCCGGCCGCCTTCGCGCCGTTGGCCAGCCTGGCGCGCGTTCATCGGCTGGCGGGGGTGCCGTTCGTCACTCATCGGGCGCTGGTTCCGGACGCTTATATCTGGCTGCGCCCGGTGCCGGGCGAAGGCCTCGCGCAGGCGGCGGCGGCGGCGCGGCGGGTGATCGCCGCGGCTGGGTTGGGTCCCGGGATCAGTGTGCGTCTGCGCGGCTATTACGCCCAGCAGCGTCGCGGGTTTCGACAGATGTTCGCGGTTCTGGGCGGGACTTTGTTGGTGCTGCTGGTCCTGCTGGGATTCCAGTTCGACGGCCAGCGCGCGGCGCTGGCGGCGCTGGGCGCGATCGCGCTGGCGGCACCGGGGGCGCTGGCGGCGCTGTGGGCCATGCGATTGGCGCTGGACAGCACGGCGTTCCTGGGTGTGCTGATCGTCTACGCGATCGCGGTCAACAATGTGATCCTGATTTTTGCCGGACATGGGGGGCGTCCGAGTTCGGTGGCGCTGGCGGCGGGGACCCGGCTGCGCCCGATCATGATGACGATGCTGGCGGATATCGGCGGGTTTCTGCCGCTGGCGATCGGAGTCGGGCGCGGCACGGCGCTGCTGCGGCCGTTGGCGGTGGCGGTGATGGGGGGCCTCGGTCTGGCGACGGTGACCTCGCTTTGGGCGGCGCCGGTGTTGGCGGCGCTGTTGTGGCGCCGGCGCCAGGGCAGCTGTGGCGGAGATGCAACAGGGATGAGGGGAAACTGAGTCGGCCTCTCCCCTTGCGGCGCGATGGTCGCTATCTCTATACCGCTTCGCGATCCGTCGGCGGCCATACGCGCTTGCCGGCCCCTGCGATCCCCGCCGGGTCTTGCGACCCCCGCCCCCGGCATCGTCAACGAGGAGAGAACAGATGAAGCTTCGGTCCGCGCTTCTGGCGGCCACCATGCTGGCAGTGCCGATGCTGACCGGCAGCCTTGCCGCCCGCGCCGATCAGCCGATTTCGGGGCTGTATGTGAGCGGCGGCGCCGGGATCAACTACAAGCAGCCGGTGAACGGTTCCGCCGGCGGCAATTTCCAGTCCCATCTCGGTCCGGCGTTCGTTGCGGCGGTCGGATGGGGGTTCGGCAACGGGTTCCGCGCTGAAATCGAGGGTAACTACTACAACAACCGGTTCTATAAGGTTGGGGGATCCTCCTATACCTCGGTGGGTGGCGCAGAGCAGCTGTTCGGCGTGATGGTGAACGGATACTACGACTTCAACAACCTGATCCCGATGGTGACCCCTTATATCGGTGTCGGCGTCGGGTATGAGTTTGCCAATCACCAGAACGTGACGGCCTACGGGCCGCCGGGCACAGTGGTGTTTTCCAACAGCAACCCGGGTTCGTTCGCGGCGCAGGCGATCCTTGGCGCTTCGCTCCCGCTGACCGCGGTGCCGGGGCTGTCGCTGACCGCTGAGTATCGGTTCATGGCGCTGATTGGTGACCGTAGCTACGACGGTGTGGCCACGCCGCCCGGCGGAGTGGGCACCCCCACTACGCTCAAGCTGCAGAACGACTACAACCACACCTTCCTGGTCGGCCTGCGCTACGCTTTCGGCGCCGCGCCGGCTCCCGCCGCCGCGCCTGCCGCCGCCCCCGCGCCGGAAGCTGCGCCCGCCCCGGCGCCGGCCCGGTCCTACATCGTGTTCTTCGATTGGGATAAGGCGACGCTCACCGCCCGTGCGCATCAGATCATCAACGAGGCGGCCGCCGCATCCACCCATGTCCAGTACACTTCTATCGCGGTGAACGGATACACCGACACCTCGGGAACGCCGCAATACAACATGGGCTTGTCGATTCGCCGTGCCGACGCGGTGGCCCATGCGCTGGTGCTCGATGGGGTGCCGAAGAACGCAATCGTCATCAAGGGGTTCGGCGAGACTCACCCGCTGGTGCCGACTGGCCCTGGCGTGCGGGAGCCGCAGAATCGCCGGGTCGAGATCATCATCCACTGAGCCGTCTCGCAGCTCTCTGAGCTCGGCAGCGGGGCGCCTTCGGGCGCCCCGTTTTGCATCGCGCGACCCTTGCGCCACGATGGCGCGCAGGCCATTGATCCTCTGTTTTCGGAGGAAGGTAGACCTATGCAGAAGGCGGTTCGGTGGTGGGTTGTGGTCGCCATGATGCTCATTGGTGGCGGCCTGCGGGCGGCGCGGGCGCAGCCGATCTCCGGTCCCTATGTCTCGCTCGGAGCGGGGTATGACCTCCCGCAGAATACCGCGGCGACACCGCCGGCAGCCGGCTTCGGCACGGGGCGGTTGCGCTATGAACAGAACGGCGGCCTGGCCCTATCCGGCGCGACGGGCTGGGCGTTGGGGGATGGCTGGCGGTTCGAACTGGAGGGGGACTACGACCGCACGGGTATTGCCGCGCTGGCACGCACCCCGCTGGCAGGCACTGCCACCGGGCGCATGGTGACCTACGGTGCCATGGCAAACGCGATCTTCGATCTGGATATCGGCAATCGCTACGTGTTTCCATATCTCGGGCTTGGTGCTGGATATATGTGGACGCGGCTCTCCGGTGCCGCGGTTACCTCCGGCGGCGCGCATTGGACCAGCAGCGCCATCGCGGGTGGTTTCGCCTGGCAGGCGATCGCGGGTAGCGCGTTCCCGGTCCCCGGCGTGCCCGGCTTGTCGGTGACG
>DAHWNE010000004.1 GCA_027340195.1 Acetobacteraceae bacterium
GCCGCCCCCACCCGCGGCGCCGGGATGAACGGGGCCAGGCCGAACAGCACCGCGCCGTCGAACACGCCGAGCCCGCCCGGGACATTGGCCGCGAGCCCGGCCGAATAGGCGGCGACATAGACGCCCAGGAACACCAGCCACCCCAGGCCCGGCGCCGGCGGCAGCAGCACCCAGAAGATGGTCGCGGTCAGCGCCACGTCGGCGGTGGCCAGCGCCACTTGCGCCAGCGCCATGCGAAACCCGGGTAGCTCGATCGCGTGGCCGAACAGGCGCAACGTGCCCACCAGCCCGGCGAGCGCGACATAGAGGGCCACGATCCCCCACAGCAGCGCGCCCGCCGCATACAGCGCCGCCGGCGGCAGATCGGCGCCCAGGAACGGCACCGCGCGCGGGCGCAGGAACAGGATCGCGCCGCCCAGTACCATTCCGCCCAGCCCGAAGGTGAGCGAGCAGAACGCCACCACCCGCGCGATCTGACGCGGCGTCAGCCCCCATTGCGCATAAAGCCGGTAGCGCACCGCCGCCCCCGAGACCGCGGCGAAGCCCAGGCTGTGCGAGAGCGCGTAGGCGCAGAACGAGGCGAACGCGACCCGCCGGTAGCCGACCCGCCGCCCGGCATAGCGCGTGCCCAGCCGGTCGTAGAGCGTGAGCCCGGCATAGGAGGCGATGGTGAACAGCACCGCCAGCGCCAGCGCGCCGGGCGGAATCGCCCCCAGCGCGCGCCCGACGGTTGCCAGCCGCAGGTCGTGGAAGCTTCGGCGCACCGCGAACAGGGCGGCGAACAGCAGCGCCGCGCCGGCGAGCGCGGGCAGGGCGCGTAGCGCGCCGCGCAGACGGCCCATCCGCTCAGCCCCCGGCGCGCGGCCGGACCGGGGTTCGCCGGCGCGGGCTCATGCCGTCAGGCACATCCAGGCGCGTCCGCGCGCGCCAGCGCGGCCTCGATCAGCGCGACGGTCTCGGCGATGCCGTAGAGGGCGATGAAGCCGCCGAAGCGCGGCCCCTCTGCCTGGCCCAGCAGCACCTGATAGAGGCAGCCGAACCACGCGCGCAGTTCCGGGAACGGGTGGCGCTTGCCGACGGCGAACACCAGGTTCTGCAACGCCTCGGCATCGGCCCCCCCGTCCAACCCGCGCAGCGTTTCGGCGAGATCGACCAGGGCGGCGCGCTCGGTCGCGTCGGGCGGCCGGTACCGTTTCGTCGGGCGGATGAAATCGCGATAATAGGCGATCGCATGCCCGACCAGCCGGTCCAGCAGCGGCAGGCTCGCCGGGCTGGCGCCGGGGGCATAGCGGCGCAGGAACCCCCACAGGATGTCCGGGGTCTCCGCATTCGCCACCGCCGCCAGGTTGAGCAGCATGGCGAACGAAACCGGGCTTCCCCCATGGTTGGGCAGCGCTCCGGCATGGATATGCCAGGCCGGGTTGGTCAGCCGGTCCGCCTCCGGCTGGGCGGGCAGTTTCGCCGCGTTGGCGAGGTAATCGTCCACCGCCCGCGGGATGGCATCGAAATAGAGCCGCTTGGCGCGCTGCGGCTGATGATACATGAACTGCGCCAGCGATTCCGGCGGGGCGTAGCGCAGCCATTCCTCCACCGACAGCCCGTTGCCGCGGGATTTGCTGATCTTCTGACCGTGCTCGTCCAGGAACAGCTCGTAGGTGAAGCCCTCCGGCGGGGTGGCCCCCAGGATGCGGCAGATCCGCCCGGACAGCCGGACCGAGTCGATCAGGTCCTTGCCCGACATCTCGTAATCCACCCCGAGCGCGAACCAGCGCATCGCCCAGTCGGCCTTCCATTGCAGCTTGGCCGCCCCGCCGGTCACCGGCGTCTCGAAGCTCCGCCCGCTGTCGGGGTCGGCCCAGGTGACGGTGCCGGCGGCGGGGTCGCGCGCGATCATCGGTACCTGCATCACCACCCCGGTCTCGGGATGGATCGGCAGGATCGGCGCGTAGGTGGCGCGCCGATCCGGGCCCAGGGTGGGCAGGATCACCGCCATCACCTCGTCGTAACATTCCAGCACCCGCCGCAGCGCGGCGTCGAACCGGCCGGAGGCGTAGTATTCGGTGGCGGAGGCGAATTCGTAGTCGAACCCGAACTGATCGAGAAACCCGCGCAGCCGGGCGTTGTTATGGGCCCCGAAACTGTCATGGGTGCCGAACGGGTCGGGGATGCGGGTGAGCGGCCGGCCGAGGAACGGCACCAGCCGCTCGCGGTTGGGCACGTTGTCGGGAACCTTGCGCAGCCCGTCCATGTCGTCGCTGAACGCGATCAGGCGGGAGCCGAGGCCGGTGAGGCGGGTGAAGGCGTGGCGCACCCAGGAGGTGCGGGCCACCTCCCCGAAGGTGCCGATATGCGGCAGGCCGGAGGGGCCGTAGCCGGTCTCGAACAAGGCCTCGGTGCGGCCGGAAGCGGCCAGGCGCGCGGCGAGCTTCGCCGCTTCCTCGAACGGCCAGGCGCGCGGAACGGTGTCGGGAGGGGCTGACATGGCCGGAAGCTAGGGATGGCGGCACGAGCGGTCAATTTGGCGCCGGTCGGGGCCGGGACTACCCTGGCCCCGACGCGGTCACGACCGACCGCCCCAACCCGGAGACGCCGCATGATCGAAGCCTGGACCTGGCCCACGCCCAACGGGCACAAGCTGCACATCGCGCTGGAGGAGCTCGGCCTTCCCTACAAGGTGATCCCGGTCAACATCGGCCAGGGCGAGCAGTTCAAGCCCGAGTTCCTGGCGATCACGCCGAACCACCGTATCCCCGCCATCGTCGATCCCGACGGGCCGGGCGGGACGCGCATCACGTTGTTCGAATCCGGCGCGATCCTGATCTATCTCTCGGAGAAGACCGGCGGGCGGCTGATCCCCGCCGACCCCGCCGGGCGCTACGCCTGCCTGCAATGGCTGATGTTCCAGATGGGGGGCGTCGGGCCGATGTTCGGCCAGTACAACCATTTCGCCAACTACGCGGTGGAGAAACTGCCCTACGCGATCGACCGCTACACCAACGAGGTGAAGCGCCTGCACCGGGTGCTGGACACCAGGCTGGGCGAGGCGCCGTACTTGGCCGGGGCGGATTACAGCATCGCCGACATCGCCACCTTCCCCTGGATCCGCAACCCGGAGCGGCGCGGCATCGACCTGGCCGACTACCCCAACGTCCGCCGCTGGCACGATGCCATCGCCGCCCGCCCGGCGGTCCAGCGCGGCGTGGCGGTGCTGGCCGAGAACCAGCGCCGCGGGCCGATGAGCGCCACCGAACGGGAGAACCTGTTCGGCGCCACCCAGTTCA
>DAHWNE010000018.1 GCA_027340195.1 Acetobacteraceae bacterium
CTGCCGGCCCCGCCGGGCGGGGCGGGAACGAAGGCCGCGATCTCGCGCGGCTGGAACGGGTCGGTGATGTCGTGCACCCGGAGCCCGCCACCGAAATAAGTGCCGAAGATCAGCCGGTCGGAGCGGAACGCGGGGCCCGGCCGGTTCTCGTGCATGTTGTGCGCGCCGTAGCGCGCGCCCGGCGCGTAATCGCCCACCGGCGGCAGCGGCAGGGTGGCGATCGGCACCAGATTGTCCTCGCGGCGCATGTCGAGGATCCAGACCAGCTTCGGCCAGTCGAGGCCCTCGGTGCGCACGCATTCATCGGAGCAGATCAGCAGGTCGCGGTCGAACAGCGGCATCGCGGTATGGAGGAAGCCGGGGAACGGCGGATGCGGGTTCCAGCCGCCCACCTGCTTCGGCCGGCCGATGTCGGAGATGTCCAGGATCACCGCGCCGCCGTCGATATAGCCGACATAGGCGCGATCCGGCCGTTCCGGATAGACATTGGTGTTGTGGGCGCGAAAGCCGGTGTCGAATTTCGGATGCCGCGGCGGCGGCGGCGCGTCGTCGCCCTCCTTGGTGCCCGGGTACCACCAGCGCCCGAGCTCGCGCGGGCGCGCCGGATCGGAGACGTCGATGGCGCGGTAGCACTGGTCGTCCAGCTTGTTGCGCGGGATGAAATCGGCCGCCCCGCCGGAGAAATGGATGGTCTTGCCGTCCACGAACCAGAGCTGGTGCACCCCGCGCGAGGCAGGACCGGAGCAATCGAAATATCCCACCCGGCGCGGCGCCTCGGGCTTGGAGATGTCGAGGAGCTCGATCCCGGCCGGCTCCGCCCCCACCGTGCCGGTCTGATACGCCACCGCCATGATCTGATCGCAGATCTCGAGCGAGTTGGAGCGCACGTTGCGATGCGGCAATTCCGTCTGCAGGATCATCCGCGGCGCGCGCGGGTCGGAGACATCGACGGCGGTGTAGTTCTTCGGCGCGCATTCATGCGCCATCCAGAGGATGCGCCGGCCGTCGGGGGCGATTTGCAGGCTTACGCCCTCGCCGATATTGCCCGCGCTGCCCAGCGTATCGTGCGCGAGCAGCCTGAAGCCGCGGATCTCGTCTTGCGCCATGACGCAACCTCCATGATGTTCGTGGCGCGAGGGAGAGAGGCGATGCCCGACCAGCCCACCGACGCGCTGCCTGTCACGATCATCACCGGGTTCCTGGGCAGCGGCAAGACCACCCTGCTCAACCGCCTGCTGCGCCATCCGGAGCTCGCCGACACCGCCGTCATCGTCAACGAGTTCGGCGCCGTCGGCCTCGATCACCTGCTGATGGAGCCGGCGATCGAGGATGCGGTGCTGCTGGCCAACGGCTGCATCTGCTGCACGGTGCGCGGCGACATCGCCGATACGCTCGACATGCTGGCCGAACGTCGCGCCGCCGGCACCATCCCGCCGTTCCGGCGGGTGGCGATCGAGACCACGGGCCTCGCCGACCCCGGGCCGGTGGCGCACGCCATCCTGGACGCGCGCGCGGGGTTCCGGCTGGACGGGATCATCGCCACGCTGGATGCGGTCCATGCGCCGGGCCAGCTGGCGCGTCAGCCGGAGGCGCGGGCGCAGGTGGCGCTGGCCGACCGGCTGGTGCTGACCAAGGCCGATCTCGCCGATCCCGCGCCGGCGCGCGCCGCCGCGGTGGCGCTGAACCCGGTGGCGCCGATCCTGGAAACCCCGCCGGGCCCGGCCGATCTGTTCGACCTCGGTCCGATCGCGCGGCCCGAGGCCTGGGTCTCCGCGCCGACCGGGGCGCATGTGACGTTCCGCCATGCCGAGACCATCGCCGCCACCGTGCTGCGCCACGAGGCGCCGATCCCGCCGGAACGATTGGCGCTGTGGCTCGATTCGCTGCTGTCGTTGCGAGGGGAACGGGTGCTGCGGGTCAAGGGCATCGTGCGACTGGCCGGGGTGGCGGACCCGGTCGCCATCCACGCCGTGCATCACGTGCCGCACCCGGCGGTTCCGGTGCGGCGGGCGTGGTCGGGGGGAAGCCGCATCGTGGTGATCGGCCGCGGCCTGTCGGCCGCGGGGCTGCGGGCGAGCTTCGCGGCGGCGCTGGCGGCGTGATTGGCTTCCGTCGCGCCCGAGCCTGGTGCGGGCGGGAGGTCCTGGCCACCGGCGGGCGGGGGGAGGGTGAAAAGTCGTGGTGACCGGACGGACGGTGGCGTCGTGGTGCTTCGGGTCTTGCGTGCTCCGATCCCGATCCGGCGGCGGCACGAACCGCCGGGAGGCCCCGGGTCCCCGGCCGATTTCCGCCTCCGTGCTAAACCCTTGCGGGACCGCGCTCCCC
>DAHWNE010000027.1 GCA_027340195.1 Acetobacteraceae bacterium
GCTGCCGACCTACCAACCAGAAGCCTCATACCCCCGGCCAAGGCCGAAGATAATAGCGCCAGCGCCAAAGCCAATCAAGACCCCAGCAACCGCGCCACAACCCCCAACTACCCACCCAACCCCAAACCGTCAAGAGGGCGAAATCCGAATGTCGGCTGGAACTGGTGGTGGACCCGGAACCAGGCGACGAATCGCCCGATCCCCTCGGCCAGCGAGACGCGCGGCGCGAACCCGCAAAGCGACCCAATCGCGTCAACCGCGGCAAACGTCGCCTCCACATCCGCCTCCGGCCGCGGAGCCTCGCGCACCACAGCCTTGCGACCGAGCCCCGCCTCGAGCAATTCGACCAGGGTGAGCACCGACTCAGCCTGATGATTTCCGATATTCAACACTCTCGACCCGCCCGATGGCGGGCGATCCATGCAGCCGAGCACGCCGGCCACGATATCATCAATAAACGTGAAGTCCCGCTTCAGCCGCCCCCCATCATACAGCGTAATGGGCTCACCGAGCATGATCGCACGCGCAAAGGAATAATAGGCCATATCGGGACGTCCCCAAGGACCGTACACCGTGAAAAATCTCAATCCGGTCTGCGGGACCTGATACAAATGCTCATATGCAAACGAGAGGAGCTCATCCGCCCGCTTGGTCGCAGCATAGACCGACAACGGGCTATCCACCCGATCGGATTCATCGAAGGGCAAGCGGCGATTCGCGCCGTAAACCGAGGACGAACTGGCATAGACCAGATGTCGCAATCGCGGCAGCGATCGCGCGACCTCGAGCATGACGAGATGCCCCATCACGTTAGACTGCACATACGCGAAGGGGTCCACCAACGAGTACCGCACTCCGGCTTGCGCGGCCAAATGAACGATCACCTCGCAGTCGGGAATGCCCGATCCAAGGCGCTCCATGGCAGCACGATCCGACACGTCCACCCGATGGAAGACAAATGCGGGATAGCGCGACAATCGCGACAGACGCGCCTGCTTCAGACGCACGTCATAATAGTGATTGACGTTATCCACGCCTATGACCGGGGTGCCTCTACGGAGCAACGATTCAGCGACATGATAGCCGATGAAGCCTGCGGTACCCGTCACCAGGACCGGTGCCATCAGACCGTCCGCTCGAGCCCAAGGCCGCAGGCATCGAATGCCGCAAAAAGCGCGGTCTGCTGGGCCGGACTCAGAGGCAGATGCGGCGGCCTGATAGCGCTCCACCCGGGATCACCAGACAAACGGGCAACCAACGCCTTCAGGCCAGGAATAAGTGGAACCGACGTCACGGCCTTGCGAGTCGCCGTCAGCATCTCCTGCGCCGCCGCTCCCTCGGGCAAGTTCCAGGTTGCATAAACCCGCGCGCCGATCATGCAGTTCACATTCGCCGCCGCGGTGATACAGCCCGCCCCCCCGACCTGCATCATCGAACGAAGCAGACTGTCATCGCCCGCATAGACCTCGAAACCGTCGGCCGCGAAATTATCGGCATAAGACTTGCTGTTGGAGTAATCACCGCTGCTGTCCTTGATGCCCTTGACCACTCCCGGAAATGCCGCAAGCAGTCGGGCGATCAGCGCGACGGAAAATCCGACGACAGCCTGCTGCGGGAAATGATACAGATAGATCTTGATGTCCCCGCCCGTTCGCTGAATCACTTCGGAGAAATAGGCGAACAGCCCGTCGTCGGATGGATTCTTGTAGTAGAATGGCGGTAGCAGCAACGCCCCCCGGCAACCCAGCTCAGCGGCACGCCTGGTCAGCAGCACGGTATCGGTCAGCGCGGTCGTGCCCGTACCCGGCAACAGCCGCGCGGGCGAGATTCCGCGCGCGACCATGCCTTCCATCACCGCGATCCGCTCCGAAATCCCGAGGCTGTTCGCTTCCCCGGTGGTCCCCAGTATCGCCAGATTGCTGCACCCGTTGGCCAGCAGCCAGCGGCTATGCGCGACCATACGGTCGATATTGACCGACAGGTCGGCGTTCATGGCCGTGAGGACGGCGGCATTCACGCCCCCGAACAAAGCATCCATCATTCATTTCGTTCCTTTGGTTTTGCACGCCGCGGGCGCGGCAAACATCCGGGCCACTCGGCCACATAATGCTCAAGCGGCCCCGCTTGCCGCTCGTCGATTGCGCGACCCCGAACCGATACCCCCGCCTGATGGACGGTCTCGGGATCTCCAGATACCAGCGGATGCCACCAAGCGAGATCCTTGCCTTCTGCCACCCGCCGATAGGCACAGGATGGCGGCAACCAATCCACCTCGCGCACCTCGTCAGGCGTCAGACTGACACAATCCGGGACCCTGTGGCGGCGACGATCGTAGTCCTTGCAACGGCAGGTATCGAGGTTCAGCAGCAGGCACGCAACGGTGGTGAAGGCGAGCTCGCCCGTAGTCTCGTCCCGCAGCTTGTGCAGACAGCATCGACCGCAGCCGTCACAGAGCGATTCCCACTCCTCCCGGGACATCGCCTCGAGTCGCTTTGTTCGCCAAAACGGAGCAGGGCCTTCCATATGCTCAGCTTACTCTGGCGGCGCGGATGACGGAAGGACACCGATGGTCCCCGAGATTTTCCGGCTAACCCTGCCGCCAGGCCTCGGGCAGGCGCCCCTCGGACCGCCGCCCCCATCGCGCCCGACCGGTGCGCCAACAAAAGCCAGTGACGGCAGCCGCTTCCAGGCTATAATCGATCTTATACCTGAGCGCACAGTCAGAGAAGGCTTCCTGCATGGCGTCCGCCCGTACCGCCCCGGCCGACACTCATCGCATCATCTCCGCCGCGCTGCGCGATCAACTCCGTCGCCGCGCCAGCGATCTCGGCGCCCTTCTGCTTGCCGGCATCGGCCTGACTTTGCTCCTCGCGCTGACCAGCTACCACCCGGCCGACTCGTCATTCGACACTGCCAGTGGCACCGCCGCCCACAATCTGGCAGGTCCGATCGGCGCAATGGCATCCGACCTGTTGTTACAGGGCTTCGGCATTGCGGGGGCCATCCCCGTCCTGGCATTCCTCGCCTGGGCGGTCCGGCTGTCATCGCATCGGAGCGTTGGCAGCCTGACCGTCCGGCTCGCCGCCATGCTGCTGGCGATGCCGACCGTCGCGGCCACGCTGCAAAGCGTGCGACAGCTCGCCGACCAACCCTGGCCAACCCCGGCCGGACCCGGCGGAGCGGTCGGCCGCCTGCTCGCTCCCGCATCCTGGCTCGGATGGCACCATGGACCAGCGATCAGCCTGATCGCGTTGCTGATCGCCCCGTTGGGTATCGCGCTATCGACGACCCTGCTGCTGCTGACGTCCGGCCTGACAGGCGGTGAATGGAGGCTTGCATGGACTGGCACACGCCGCTTCGCGCGATTCCTGTTTACCGCCGGAAGGGTACCTCTGTTCGACCGGGCCGCAACGCTCATCGCCGCCCCTGCAAAGCCCGCTTGGCCAACTTGGTTCCGGTCGCGCGAGGAGCGACCCGCGCCACCCGTCGTTCCCGAAGCAAGGCGGGAGCCATCTCTGGTACCGCCCATCCCGCCCACTCCGGCGGAGCCGCCCACCATCGGCAGGTTGGCGGCGGCCCCTGCCGCGCCGACGGCGACCGGCACGGGCCCATCTCGTACGATCCGTTCGGTCGGGACGGTTCGCCCGGCCCTCCAACCTGCATTGCCGCTGGCCGAACAGGGCTGGCGCTATCCGCCGCTGGACCTGCTTAAACCCGCGCCCGCCCGCGCCGCGACAGCGCCGTCACCCGAAGCGCTGGACGCGAATGCGCGCCTGCTGGAAACAGTCCTGTCCGACTATGGCGTGCAGGGCAGCATTGTCGAGATTCGGCCTGGTCCGGTGGTCACGCTCTACGAGCTCGAGCCCGCTCCGGGTATCCGCAGTGCCAGGGTCATCGGCCTGGCGGACGATATCGCGCGCAGCCTGTCCGTCACAGCGGTGCGGATCGCCACCGTTCCCGGGCGCAACGTCATCGGCATCGAAGTCCCGAACGCGAAGCGCGAAACGGTATTCCTGTCGGAGATTCTCGGCGCCGAGGCGGTCCAGAAGCACGCCGGCCGGTTGGCGCTTGCTCTTGGCAAGGACATCTCGGGCGCGGCAGTAGTGGCCGACCTACAGCGAATGCCGCATCTGATGATTGCCGGAACCACCGGCTCCGGCAAGTCGGTCGGTGTCAACGCGATGATCCTGAGCCTGCTTTACCGGCTACCGCCCGACCAGTGCCGGCTCATCCTGATCGATCCCAAGATGCTTGAACTGTCGATGTATGAGGGCATTCCTCATTTGATGGCACCGGTGGTCACCGAGCCCGCCAAGGCGGTGACGGCGCTAAAATGGACGGTGCGGGAAATGGAACGACGCTACCGCGCCATGAGCCAGCTGAACGTGCGCAATATCGGCGGATTCAACGATCGGGTGGCCGAGGCTCGCGCGCGCGGCGAAGTGGTCACCCGTCGCGTGCAGACGGGCTTCGATCCCGAAACCAATCGCCCCACATTCGAGGAGCAGCCGCTCGCGCTCGAGCCGATGCCATTCATCGTCGTGGTCGTCGATGAGATGGCCGACCTGATGATGGTGGCGGGCAAGGATATCGAAGCAGCGGTGCAGCGTCTGGCGCAGATGGCGCGCGCGGCCGGCATCCATGTGATCATGGCCACGCAGCGACCTTCGGTCGATGTCATCACCGGCACCATCAAGGCCAACTTCCCCACCCGCATCAGCTTCCAGGTGATCTCGAAATTCGACAGCCGGACCATCCTCGGCGAGATGGGCGCGGAACAGCTGCTCGGCCAGGGCGACATGCTCTACATGGCCGGAGGCGGCCGGATCACCCGCGTTCATGGTCCGTTCGTCTCGGACGAGGAAGTGGAAAAGGTGGTCTCATTTCTGCGTGAGCAGGGGGAGCCGGCTTATCTCGACGCAGTGACAGAACCGGAGGCCGACGAGGGGTCGCCGTCGATCCTCCCCGGCAATGAAGGCAGCGAGGATGCCGGCCTTTACCCCCAGGCGGTCGGGATCGTGATCCGGGAGGGCAAGGCGAGTACCTCGTTCCTCCAGCGGCATCTCAACATCGGCTACAATCGTGCCGCCAAGCTGATCGAGCAGATGGAGAAGGAAGGCATCATCAGTCCAGCGAACCACGCCAACAAGCGCGAGGTGCTGGTCCATCGCGGCGTCGAGGAGCGCTGATCCCGCGGCCCCCTTGGCACCACCCGGCCCTGTGCTAAAGGCCCTAACCATGCGCCAGTACCTGGACTTCGAGAAACCCCTCGCCGAGCTTGAAAGCAAGATCGACGAGTGGCGCCGGATGACCGAGCCGGGCGGGATCAACATCGCCGACGAGGTCGCCCGGCTGCGCGACAAGTCCGAAAAGCAGCTGCGCGCGACCTATGCCAAGCTCTCTCCGTGGCAACAGGTGCAGGTGGCCCGGCACCCGGACCGACCGAAAGCGACCGCCTATCTGTCGGGTTTGCTTACCGACTTCACTCCGCTCGGCGGGGACCGCGGATTTGCGGACGACGCCGCCCTGATCGGTGGACTTGGACGTTTCCGCGGGCAGCCCGTCGTGGCGATGGGAACCGAGCGCGGCACCGATACCGAATCCCGCGTCAAGCACAATTTCGGCATGGCGCGGCCGGAGGGGTATCGGAAGGCTCGACGCTTGGTTGAGCTCGCGGGTCGGTTCGGCCTGCCGGTCCTGAGCTTCGTTGACACGGCCGGCGCCTTCCCCGGCATCGACGCCGAAGCGCGGGGCCAAGCCGAAGCGATCGCGCGGGCGATCGAGGCTTTCCTGATGGCTCCGGTGCCGATCATCGCGGTCGTGGTGGGAGAGGGGGGCTCCGGGGGAGCGATCGCCCTTGCGGCCGGTGACCGGGTGATGATGCTTGAGCACGCCGTGTATTCGGTGATTTCACCCGAAGGCTGCGCATCGATCCTCTGGCGTGACGCAGCGGCGGCGGCGCAAGCCGCCGAGGCGTTGCGTCTGACCGCGGCGGATCTGTTGCGGATGCGGTTGATCGATCGGCTGATCGCCGAACCGTTGGGTGGCGCCCATCGCGACCCCGAGGCCACGATCGCCTCGGTGGGTGACGCGGTCGCCGCCGCTTTCCCCGAGTTGCTGGCGATGGACCATGTGACCCGGATGGCACGGCGCGAGGAGAAGTTCCTCGCCATGGGCCGGGCGGGCTGACGCGGCCACCCCTGTATCGGGACCGAGGGCAAGACCCCCCAGGGTCACCGCCGGCCCGGCAGATGGCAGGCGATATAGGGCGGAAGTTGGAACGCCGCCGCATGGATCTCCGGCGTCCAATAACGAGTCGCCCCCAGAATTCCGGTCGCCTCGGCGCGACGGCGCAGCTCCTCCACCGGAACTTCAAGCAAACTTGGGTCTTTCGCTGCCCAGCCAAGTGTCATGAACCCGCCGACATAGGTCGGCACGGCGGCAAGGTAGGCCGTCACGCAGGGAAAGAAGCGCGCCCGGCGGCGGGACGTTTCGGCCAGTTCGTCAGCCTGCATGAACGGCACGCCGCACTGGTTCACCACCAGGCCCCGGGGCGTCAGGATCCGCGAGCAGTTGGCGTAGAACGCATCGGTGAACAACACCTCGCCAACGCCGATCGGATCGGTGGAGTCGACGATGATGACATCGAAGCTGGCATCGGGAGCGCGTTGGACATAGTCGATGCCATCGCCGACGATCACCTCGGCGCGTGGATCTTCCCAGGCCGAGCCTCCGATCGTCGGCAGATACTGCTTCGATAGGGCGATGACATCGCCATCGATCTCGACCATCACGGCGCGGCGTGTAGTGCCATGCGCCAAAACCCGCTTCAGCACGCCGCCATCGCCGGCGCCGATGATGAGCACGTTCGCCGCGGCGCCGTGGGCGAACAGCGGCACATGCGCGAGCATCTCCTGATAGACGAACTCGTCGGCCTCGGTGATCTGGACCACCCCATCGAGCAGCATCACCCGGCCGTGCGATCCGGTCTCCAGGATCACGATGTCCTGGAACCGCGATTTGACGCGAGCCAGCGTCCGAGAGATGCGGAAGCGCTGTCCCCAGTCGGGGTAGAGCGTCTCATGCGCCCAGAGATCGGCCGACATCAGACAACCAGGCCGCGGCGCTGCTCGGCCAGTTGGACCTGCGCAGGCCGGAACGCGGCCTTCAGCACCGGCAACGACAAATATGGGTTGCAGGCCCCGCACATAAAGATGTCGACTGCCGCGAAATCCCGCTCCGGCCACGTGTGAATGGAAATATGGCTTTCCGCCAACACCAGCACGCCGGAGACGCCGCCGTTGGGAGAGAAATGATGAAAATGCCCATGCAGAATCGTAGCGCCCGCGGCCTCGGCCGCGGCACGCAATGCAGCATCGATGGATCCCGGATCGGTGAGGTTGGATGCCCCCCATAGGTCCAGCAGCAGATGAGTGCCGGCGAACTGGACGCCGTCACGGGTAACGAAATAGTCCTTCGCCGCATCGGCGGCGGGGGCGATCGGGCTGCTGCTCGGAGTCTCCGAGACCATCCCCAGCGGAGCGAGTGCGTTCATCCGTACCCTGTCCCTACCAGAAGACGGCCTTGGGGCAGCGCTGCGCGCTCACCCGGTCGGCCAAGGCGGGCGGATATGGAGAACCCGGGGCCATCGCGCAAGAGGGCAGAGGCCCCCCGCGCCATGAATTTGCGTGCAGGGGGCTCAGCGCACCGCCCGCAACGCCTGTCCCACCCCCGCCGCCAGGGCGGCGGTGGCCCCCGCGCGAGCAATCTGGTCAGGCGAGCGCACCCCCGGAGCGGTCAACAGCCGGAACAGATCGGCGAGCGGTCCGGTGCCCATCCGAGCCTGGTCAGCGCGCATCGCCGCCAGTCCCGCCAGATCTCCCGCACGCACCCGGGCAGTCGCCAAGCGCAACAGAAGTTGCCGACTCCCGGGGGGCAAGGTGCCGGAGGGCGGAACGGTGACGGCCGCCTCCGCGGCAAGCGCCGCGACCGCCCCCTTCCAGTCTCCGGCTCGGGTTGCAATCGTGGCCGCGGCCCGGTCGGCAGACGCCGCGTTCAATTTCCGCAATGCCGCCTCGGCCTCCGGCACATGTCCCTCGGCGGCGTCGATCCGCGCGGCCAGGATCGCACGCCGCAGCGCCAGGCTGGGCGGAACATCGGACGCCGCAGTCACCGCCAGCGCCTTCGCCGCCGCCGCCAGGTTGCCCTGATCCAGGCGCAACTCGGCCAACTTCGCCCCGAACCGGGCCCGTGCCGGCGCGGTCGGCGCCTCCCGCGCCAGGCGAGCGAGCAGCGGCGCCGCTTGATCGGGCAGGTCCAGCGACAGCAACCGATCGGCGAGCTTGCCTGCCAGCGGCAGCCCTGCCTTGCCTTTTGGAAGCAAGTCGGCGTTGGCATTTACGAACGCCACATAGTGAAGCGGCGGAGCGCGATCCAGCTTCGCATCCGCCAACGCCGCAGCAAACAGCCGCCGCATTTCTGCGCGCAGTCGCGGTCGCGCCTTCGGAAAGTCACGGATCGTGTGGCGGAGCAGGGCAAGCGCCCGGGTCCATTGGCCTGCACGGGCACGCAGCGCGGCCAGGGTTTCGAGCAGATGCAATTCTCGCTCCCCCCCCCGCCAGCCGTCACGCAGCTTATCCAGGTCCCGCGCGGCCTGCGCCGGGCCGATGGCGTGCGTGTCCAACCGCAACGCAACCGCCCGCGTTGCCGCGCGGAACGCAGTCAGTCGGTCAGAACTGTCGCTCAACCGGTCGTAGAGGGCGAGCGCCTCACCGGTTCGGCCCTGGGCGGCGTCCAGCATGGCCCGAGCAAGGTCCAGGCGTTTGTCATGCGGCCGCCGCGCCAGCATGCGCGCAGCGGCCTGCGTCTCGCCCCCGCGAATCATCGTCTCGATGGTCAGCGGAAGCAGGCTTCGCCGCAGCGCTCTGGGATACGTCAGGACGAGCGGCGCGGTGCTCGCCAGCAGTTGCGCCGCGCGCGGCGAGCGCGGATCCTGAAGCGCGCGCCGAATGGCCCGCCAGAATGTCACCTCGTCGGTAGCGGGCAGGGAGCGGGCGTCGATCGCACCAGCCTTTGCCGGGGATCCCGCCTCGATCGCCGCGATCGCAGCCAGCGCTGCGTGCTCGGGCCACGCAGCCTCGCCCGGGTCCTCGGACGCGGCCAGATGCAGCAGCGCATGAGCTTCTGCCCCCATATCCAACGCGATCATGGTTTCCGCGGCGCGGCGTAGTCGTGGGCCACGCGCGAGCGGCGGGCGGGCGGCGGCGGCGCGAAGCTGGCGGCGGAGCCGACTCGACAGTGCCGGGGTCGCCAGATCGGGAAAGTAGAAGCTGCGCGTAAGCAACGCCGCATCGGCCAGCGCCGCCGTTTCCCGTCCGCCCGGCGATACCGCCAAACCTCCGCGCCCGGCCAGAAGAAATCCGTCCGCGGTGGGGCGCAGCCTTAAGCGATCCGACAATGCCTCGACGACCACCCCCCGCCAGCTTCGCAGCAGAGCGAATTGGGGAGCTCGGTGCGTGACCCGAACTGCGACCGGAGCGGCTCGCTCGGTCCCCACCAGCAATGGGGTTCCGGTTTCCGGATCCAGCAAGCTGACCGTCTTGCCCGGCGCGGCCAGGGGCAGACTCAGGCCCGCGGCGATCGGCAGCGGGCGAATCACGGGGCCGACAGGCGAATGGCGGGTCAGGACGATCAGCCAACCCGCGCTCCGCCGCAGCAGGGCGAGCCTCATGCCCCGGCGCAAGGGCATGGTGAGTTCGGTACCACCCGCCAGCACATGAACCTTGGCGGCGCCGAAAACCTTCGCCCCCGCGAGCGCGGAGAGATCGATCGGCCGCGCCGCATCGAACACTGCCACCCCCTGTCCCCGGCGCCGAAACGCCGCGGCGCCCACGCCGGCCTCGAAGGGCACCAGCATCGCTCCGGGGCTGCCCGCCGGAGGGACTGCCGGGCGGGCAGACAGAGCGATCGGACCGGGCTTTCCCGGTGGTCCATAGACCGGCAACGCTTGGTTCGGCCGCGGTGGTGATGGGAGGAGAGCGGTCGGCGCGGACACCGGCGATCGCGGATGCGCCGGAGGCGACGGCGCCCCGCCGCCCACCGCGGCCACGCCGGCAACCGACGCGGACACGGGCGTGGCGGGCGTTGCCGGCTCCGCGACCGTCGCCGCGGCGGCAGCAACAGGCTTGGCCACACCTCCCGCGGATGGGCCGGTGGTGCCGACGGCGCGACCGGACGCATCGCGGCCCGCCGCCGCGACCGGCGCCACGGACCCACCCGACCGCGAGAGCGGCCTCCGGCGCCGAGACACCAACGGGCTCGGCGGCACCGGAAGCGGCGGCAACGCCGTCACGTCGAGCACCAGCCGTAGGCCGACATGCATCCGCCGCACCCGCGCCCCATGCGTCACGGTCACGCGCGCCCAGCCGGGACCATCGGCCAGGGCCACGATCCCCGGTGGCAACTCGGGAGCCGGACCAAACGGGAGTGCAACGCTGAAGCGCAGGTCGATCACGTCGCCACGCCGGGTCATCCGCCACCCGGCCCAGCGCGGGAAATCGAATACCAGGCGGGAAAAGCCGGGATGGATACCAGCCTCGATCGGCACCGTCGTCCCGGCCTGGGCATGCCATCCCCCCAGCAGCGCAATCCCGAACGCGACCCAGACGGCAGCGCGCGCACCCATCAGTCGAAGCTTGCCAGCAACCGGTCGATATCCGATTGCGCCATGGCGGCGGCGGGAAGCTGCGGGCCGTTCAGCAATGAGGCTTCCCCTTCCGAGACGACCTCCACGCTGCCGCCCGGGCCGTTGCGATGGCTGAACGCGAGCACGATCTGCGCGACTTTGGCCTCGATCGCCTTCAGCGTCCCTACGACCTTGGTGATCCGCTGACCGGTGATGTCCTGGAAGCTGCACGCTTCATATATATGCGTGGTGGCGTCCTGAAGCTTGGCCGCCAAACTTCCCTCCAACGTCTCGGCCACCGTGTCGAGGGTCTCACAGGACTCAAGGATCTGGTTGGTGGCGGCAGCGGTATGCGCGACGATGGCGTCGAGCTCGTCAGTGGCGAACGGGATATGGGCCGCGGTGATATCATCAACCTGCAGCGCCGCAATCTCCGCCTTGGCATTGGCGATCACGCGGCCGAGCGACTCCACCTCGGCCAGCAATGCCGAATCGCTGACGGCCAGGTC
>DAHWNE010000034.1 GCA_027340195.1 Acetobacteraceae bacterium
CATGGCGACGCCGCCTCGGCCGCCCCCTCCGACCAGCTCGCCGCGACCAGGCTGGGGCTGGCGCGGGCCAAGGCGATCGCGGCGGCGCTGGTGGCGGCCGGCGTGCCGAAGGCGGACATCGTGCAGCGCGCCGACGCTTCCGGCCATGGCGGCGAGGCAAGGCTGCGGTAACCCCGGGCTATGCCGCGCGCGGCAGCCCCAGCAACTCGTGCAGCACATACTCCGTATGCGCCCCCACCGCCGGACCGGGCCAGCGGAGCACCGCCTCCGGCGCCTCCCCGTCCAGCCGGATCGCGGGGCCCGGATGCAGGGTGGGGCCGATCAGCGGATCGATGACCTCCAGCACCGCACCCCGGGCGCGAAAATGCGGGTCGGCGGCGCAATCGGCGATATCATACAGGCGCGAGCACGGAACCTCGGCCGCCTCCAGCACCGCCTCCGCCTCGGCCGCGGCCAGGGTGCGGGTCCAGGCGGCGATCGCCGCGTCCAGCGCCTCCCGGTTCGCGCAGCGCAGCACGTTGGTGGCGTAGTCCGGGTGGGTGGCCAGCTCCGGCCGGCCGATCGCGGCGCTGAGCCGGGCGAAGATCAGGTCCGAGTTCCCCGCGATCGCCAGCCATTTCCCGTCCGCGCAGGGATAGGTGTTGGTCGGCGCCGCGGTCGGGATCGCCGCCCCGGCCGGCTGGCGGATGCGCCCGTCCAGCGCATATTCGGGCAGCATCCCCTCCATCAGGCTGAAGACGCTGTCCACCAGATTGACATCGATCACCCGGCCCTGGCCGGTCCCGGCCCCGTCGCGCTGCCACACCGCCGCCAGCAGCCCGATCGCGGCATACATCCCCGCCAGATCGTCGCTGATGGAAATCCCGCAGCGCGGCGGCGGCAGGTCGGAGGCCCCGGCCGGATGCGCGGTCAGGTGGCGCAGCCCGCCCATCGCCTCGCCGATGGCGCCGAAGGCGGGCTTGTCCCGATACGGCCCGTCCTGCCCGTAGCCGGAGATGCGCGCGATCACCAGGCGCGGGTTCACCCCGTGCAGCACCTCCGGCCCCAGTCCCAGGCGTTCCAGCTGGCCGGCGCGCAGATTCTCCACCAGCACATCGGCCCGCGCCGCCAGCTTCAGCGCAACATCCCGGCGCCGTTTCAGATCGAGCTCCACCGACAGCTTGTTGCGCCCGTGGATGCTGAACCAGACCGAATGCCCGTCCTTCGCCGCCCCCCAGCCGCGGAACGGATCGCCGCCCGGCGGCTCCACCTTGATGACCTCGGCCCCCAGATCGGCCAGGATGCGGGTACAGAACGGGGCGGCGATGTAATGACCCAGCTCCAGCACCTTCAGCCCGGCCAACGGGGAAGGCGGGTGGTTTTTTTCGGTCATCAAGGGTTTCCTCAATCTTTTCGTAACCATCGGCGGGGTAGAACGCCATCACGGAGCTGGTTTGACGTGCCGGCTTCCTGTTTCCTCCCCGAACGGCGCGCCCTGCGCGCCCAACTGAGGGCGGCGCGCCCCCCGCGCCGCCCTTTTTTTCTTACGCGCGCAGAATGGTCCGCCCGGCATAGCGCGCCGCCGGACCGAGCTCGGCCTCGATGCGGATCAGCTGGTTGTATTTCGCCGTGCGGTCGCTGCGCGCAAGGCTCCCGGTCTTGATCTGGCCGCAATTGGTCGCCACCGCCAGGTCGGCGATGGTGGTGTCCTCGGTCTCGCCAGAGCGATGGCTCATCACCGCCGCGTAGCCGGCGCGATGCGCGATCTCCACCGTCTCCAGCGTCTCCGACAAGGTGCCGATCTGGTGTACCTTCACCAGGATCGCATTCGCCACCCCGGCGGCGATGCCGCGGCGCAGACGCTCGGGGTTGGTGACGAAATTGTCGTCGCCCACCAGCTGCACCTTTCCTCCCAGCACCCGGGTCAGATGCGCCCAGCCGTCCCAGTCGTCCTCGGCGCAGCCATCCTCGATGGAAACGATCGGATAGCGCGCCACCAGCCCCGCGAGGTAATCGGCCATGCCGGCCGCATCCAGCACCTTGCCCTCGCCCTCCATCCGATAGGCGCCGTCGCGGTAGAACTCGGAGGCGGCGCAATCGAGGGCAAAGGTCACATCCTCGCCCGGGCGATAGCCGGCGCGCTCGGCGGCGCGGGCGATGAAGGCCAGCGCCTCGTCGGCGGAGCGCAGGTTGGGGGCGAACCCGCCCTCGTCACCCACGTTGGTGGAATGGCCGGCGTCATGCAGCCCCTGGCGGAGGGCGTGGAAGATTTCCGATCCCATGCGCACCGCCTCGGCGAACGTCCCGGCGCCGACCGGCTGGATCATGAACTCCTGGATGTCGATCGGGTTGTCGGCATGGCGCCCGCCATTGACGATGTTCATCATCGGCACCGGCAGGGTGCGGGCGAACACGCCGCCGACATAGCGATAGAGCGGCAGGCCGTACTCCGCCGCCGCCGCCCGCGCGCAGGCGAGCGAGACGCCCAGAATGGCATTCGCGCCCAGCCGCCCCTTGTTGGGGGTGCCATCCAGATCGATCAGGATCTCGTCGAGCCGCAGCTGATCGGCGGCGTCCATCCCGCCGATGGCATCGAAAATCTCGCCCTCGACATTCGCCACCGCCCGCGACACCCCCTTGCCGCCAAAGCGGGCGGGGTCGCCATCGCGCAGCTCCACCGCCTCATGCGCGCCGGTGGACGCACCGGAGGGCACCGCGGCCCGACCGGAGGCGCCGCTGTCCAGTGTAACCTCGACCTCGACGGTCGGATTGCCCCGACTGTCTAAAATCTCGCGGGCGACAAGGTCTGCGATCGCAGTCATGGGGGGTCTCCGACGGGGCGTGGCAGGGATGACAGGAAGGCCAGGGGGCGCTGCCCCCTGGACCCCCGCCAGGGGGA
>DAHWNE010000047.1 GCA_027340195.1 Acetobacteraceae bacterium
CATGGGTATCGAGCAGAAACTTCACCCTCGCGGTCTCACGCCTCCTCGCCCTCGAACAGGCGGGCGATCGTCTCGGCCGCCATGGTGTCGAAATCGTCCGGGACGGTGATCTGGCCCTTGAGGAAGCCGAGGCGGCGCGGGCGCGCCGGAGCGCTGACCGCGGTGAGCTTCGCCAGCGGCTTGCCCGACTTAGCGATGACCACGCTTTCGCCGCGCACCGCCTGCTCGACCAAGCGGGAGAGATGGGTCTTCGCGTCGTGGATGTTGACCGTGGGCATGGGCGACCTCGGGTGGACTTAGTCCGGTTGATTTAGTCCGGTGACGGGGCGCGGGCAAGCGGGCGGGAGCTCATCCGCCTCGCCCGCGAACAGGTGCGCGATGGTCTCGGACCCGGCGATCGCCGCGCGTGTCGTCCCGATCCTCCTGATCCTGATGATGGACCCCCTACTTCCCCACCAGCGTCGCGGTGGCGGACACCGTCGCGCTCACCGTCACCGGCTGGCTCGCCGCCACCGGCGCCACCGCGCGGGCCATCGCGAACATCGGCCGCGGCAGCACCGAGGGCGGCGGGCCCAGCGTCACCTCGCGGAAGCCCAGGAACCGCAGCCCCAGCAGCCCGGCCGCCTGCTCGGCACGTCCGCGCAAGGCCGCGATCGCCTTCGCCATCGCCGCCCGCCGCGCCTTGCGCCGCGCCGCGTCCGAGAGGCCCCATTGCAGCCCCGACACCGCCATCCCGCGCGCCTGCAACCGCCCCACCAGCTTGAGCAGCGCCGGGCCGTCGCCGCTGCTCAGGGTCAGCCCCGCCGAGGCCTGCCACGTCCCGCCCCCCGGCGTGCCCGGCGGATGCTGCCAGGTGCTGTAGCCCCCGGTCTCCGCCCGCACGCCGGCCACTTTCGCCGCCGCCGCCATCGCCGCCGCCATCGCCTGGTTCACCGACGCCTGCGCCGCCGCGGCCGAGGGCAGGGTGGCCTGGGCGGAGAGGCTGGCGGTGAGCTGATCGGGGGGCACCGCGACCGAGGCGGTCTCCGACAGGTGCAGCAGGGTGGCGGCGCGCGCGGGCGGGGCCGCGGCCAGGCTCAGCAGCGCCAGCAGGAGGAACCATCGGCGCCGCCCCCCGACGCGGGCGGCGGCGATGGCGGAGGGGGCGAACAGACGGGTCATGCGCGTTTCTCCTTCGCCCCGTCGGCCGGGGCCGGCGTCTTGTCACGGAACCGGCACCATTCGCGCGCCACGCAGCGCCAGCATTCCGGCTTGCGCGCCTTGCACACGTAGCGCCCGTGCAGGATCAGCCAATGATGCGCGTCGCGCAACATCTCCGCCGGCACGCGCTTCAGCAACGCCTGCTCCACCGCCAGCGGCGTCTTGCCCGGGGCCAGGCCGGTGCGGTTGCCCAGGCGGAAGATATGCGTGTCCACCGCCATGGTCGGCTCGCCGAACGCCACGTTCAGCACCACGTTGGCGGTCTTGCGCCCCACCCCCGGCAGCGCCTCCAGCGCGGCGCGGTCATGCGGCACCTGCCCGCCATGGTGGTCGCGCAAGGCCGCCGCCAGCCCCGCCAGATGCCGCGCCTTGGCCTGCCACAGCCCGATCGAGCGGATATACGCGCCGATCCCCTCCGCTCCCAGCGCGGCCATCGCGGCGGCATCGGGGGCGGCCGCGAACAGCGCCGGCGTCACGCGGTTCACCGCCGCGTCGGTGGTCTGCGCCGACAGCACCACCGCCACCAGCAGGGTGAACGGGTCGGAATAGACCAGCTCCGACCGCGGCTCCGGCCGCTCCGCCGCCAGCGCTTCCAGGAACCGGCGCACGTCGGCGCGCGGCATCATCCGCAATCGTTCCCGCGCAGGGTGAACCCGCGCACGATCCCGCCCTTGACGGCGAACACCGTCTCGCACGCGCGCACCACCGCCGTGGGCGGCGGCGCGTCATACCACCCCAGCGGTCCCGGGAACCCCCAGGCCGGCCCGAATATCGGCGGCGGCGGCACGAACTCCACCTGCCTGCGGTCATAGGCCAGATAGGTCACCCCGGCATGATCGAAGCTGCGGTCCGGCACCCCCTCCACCGCGATCAGCGTCGCCAGCGGCTGGCCCACCAGCCGCTGCAGCCGCGCTTCCCGCTCCGCCAGCAGGTTGGCGCAGGCGGTCAGGCTCAGGACGGCCAGCCCGGCGGCCAGCCAGCGGGACGGGTTGCGCATGGCGGCGTACGGTATACCACGGATACTGCAATCCCGCCGCGCACGCCTATGTGCGCCCGGTGACCGCCACCGGAGGCCGATCGATGCCGCTCGCCATCCTGCTCGCCCGCGCCCAGTTCGCCTTCACCGTCGGCTTCCATATCGTGCTGCCGGCCTTCTCCATCGGGCTGGCCAGCTACCTGTTCGTGCTGGAAGCGCTGTTCCTGTTCACCGGCCGCGGCGTCTATCTGGATGTCTACAACTACTGGCTGCGGATTTTCGCCGTGGTGTTCGCCATGGGCGTGGTCTCCGGCCTGGTGATGTCGTACGAGTTCGGCACCAACTGGTCGGTGTTCGCGCAAAAGACCGGCCCGGTGATCGGCCCGCTGCTGGGCTACGAGGTGCTGACCGCGTTCTTCCTGGAATCCGGCTTCCTCGGCGTGATGCTGTTCGGGCGCAACCGGGTCGGGCCGGGGCTGCATCTGGCCGCCACCGGCATCGTCGCGCTGGGCACCCTCATCAGCGCCTTCTGGATCCTGTCGGCGAATTCATGGATGCAGACCCCGGCCGGCTTCGCCATCAGCCCGCACGGGCGGTTCCTGCCGGTGGACTGGTGGGAGATCATCTTCAACCCCTCGTTCCCGTACCGCCTGGTCCACATGGTCCTGGCCAGCTACCTCTCGGTCGCCTTCGCGGTCGGCGCGGTCGGCGCCTTTCACCTCCGCCGCGACCGCCAGAGCCAGCCGGCGCGGCTGATGTTCTCGATGGCGCTGTGGATGGCCGCGATCGTGGCGCCGATCCAGGTGCTCGCCGGCGACCAGCAGGGGCTCAACACGCTGCAATATCAGCCGGCCAAGGTGGCGGCGATGGAGGGGGATTTCCGCACCATCCCCGGCACCTCGCTCAAGCTGTTCGGCCTGCCCAGCCTCGCCGCCCGCCGCACCCTCGATGCCATCGCCATCCCGCATCTCGGCGCCCTGATCCTGACCCACGAGTGGGACGGCACGGTGAAGGGGCTGGACAGCTTCCCGCGCCGCGACTGGCCGCCGGCGCCCTGGGTGTTCTGGTCGTTCCGCCTCATGGTGGCGCTCGGCTTCGCCATGGTCGGGGTGGGGTGGTGGAGCCTCTGGGCCCGCTGGCGCGGCCGGCTCTACGCCTCGCCCTGGCTGCTGCGCGCCACCCTGGCGATGGGCCCCGCCGGCTTCATCGCGGTGCTGGCCGGCTGGGTCACCACCGAGGTCGGCCGCCAGCCCTACACCGTGTACGGCCTGCTGCTGACCACCCAGAGCGCCTCCCCGATCGCCACCCCGGGGGTGCTGTGGTCGTTCGTGACCATCGCCCTGGTCTATCTGGTCGTGTTCGGCATCGGGCTGCGCTACATCCTGCGCCAGATGCGCCGCCCGCCGATGCAGGGCCAGCACGGTCCGGAGCCGGGGGTGCCGGTGAGCTCGGCCGGCATCACGCCGGCGCAGGCGCTGAAGGCGGGAGGCTGACATGGCCTTTTGGCTGCCGGTGATCTGGGCCGGGCTGATCGCGGTCGCGGTGCTCGCCTATGTGCTGCTCGACGGGTTCGACCTCGGCGTGGGCATCCTGTTCGGGGTGGAGCACGACGAGGCCGACCGCGACCTGATGGTGAACTCCATCGCGCCGATGTGGGACGGCAACGAGACCTGGCTGATCCTGGGCGGCGGTGGGTTGTTCGCGGTGTTCCCGAAAGCCTACGGGATCGTCATGCCGGCGTTCTACCCGCTCATCATCTCCATGCTGATGGCGCTGATGTTCCGCGGCGTGGCGTTCGAGTTCCGCTTCCGCGCCGTCCGCCCGGCCTCGCGCCGCTGGTGGGACCGGGCGTTCCTGGCCGGCTCGCTGGTCGCGGCGCTGTGCCAGGGGATGGTGCTGGGTGGGCTGCTGCAAGGGGTGCGGGTGGCGCATGGGCAATACGCCGGCGGCTGGTTCGACTGGGCGACGCCGTTCACCCTGCTGTGCGGCATCGCGGTGGTCACCGGCTACGCGCTGCTGGGCGCCACCTGGCTGATCTGGCGGGTCGAGGGCCGGCTGCAACGCGCCATGCGCCGCCACGCCAGCCGGCTGGGGCTGGCGGTGCTGGCGCTGATCCTGGTGGTGAGCCTGTGGACGCCGCTGCTGAACCCGGTGTTCCGCCACCGCTGGTTCGACTTTCCCGGCATCCTGCTGACCAGCCCGGTGCCGCTGCTGGTGGCGCTGGCCGCCTGGGGCTTCTGGCGGGGGCTGCGGCGGGAGGCCGAGGTGGCGCCGTTCCTGTATGCCATCGCCTGGTTCGTGCTGAGCTACGCCGGGCTCGGCATCAGCCTGTGGCCGATGATGGTGCCGCCCTCGGTGAGCATCTGGCAGGCGGCGGCGCCGCCGGCCTCGCAAGGCTTCCTGCTGGTGGGGGCCGCGGTGCTGCTGCCGGTGATCCTGGGCTACACCGGGTTCGCGTATTGGGTGTTTCGCGGGAAGGTACGGCCGGGCGAGGGGTATCACTGACGCCGCGCGCAGGCATGGCCGGCCGCGAGGCCACGGCGTCCGCACATCTTTCGGGCGTTTTGTTTCCCCCTTCTTGCGAGAGGGGGTCATGGGGCGCGGTTGCCGCCGTCCCGCTGCCGATCGCTCAGACATCTTCCGGCCGACGTCCGAGCAAACCGGAACAAAACCCCGACCCCAACTCTTCCGGCAGGGATAGCTATATGTCTGACGTATTATCAAAAACATATAGCGGCGAACTCGCCACCATAGGTACAACATACAGACCTATCTGCGCGACCCGGCGACCTTCCGAAAGTCGGTCCGTAGCCGGTGCAGAAGGTCCTTGGCATCCGAGGCGATATCATCCGTCGATCCACGGCTCAACATCCGAATGACACTGGCAGGCGGTAGCAAGAGATGCCACAACGGTAGCTGCCACGAACAACGCTGTCTGGGCAGATACACCATGATCTCTGACACGTCATACTGCCCATCATAATCGAGTAAGATGTAGCCCAGCAGTTGCAATGCAGCAGCACGCAGCTTCGGTGCGCTAATCTTTGACGTACATTTGAAATCTATCAGTATCTTATCAAC
>DAHWNE010000063.1 GCA_027340195.1 Acetobacteraceae bacterium
CTGCCGCTGATCATCCGCGTGGCCAGGCTTGCCGGCCGGGTGCCGGTCAGGTATCATGCACGCAGAAGGGGCAGGATGAGATGGGTCGCGTTCGCTTGGCGGACCGGCCCCGACTTGGTGGTCTTGGTAACCGGGCGGCCCGTTCATGCGATCCCTGTTGTTCGTCCTCGAGATGGTCTGCCTGCTGCCGATCTGCCTGGCGCGGCCGTTCGTCGGCGTGATCCTGTGGGACTGGATCGCCTTCATGAACCCGCACAAGCTGGTGTGGGGGTTCGGCACCGACTGGCCCTGGGCCTGGATGATCTTCATCGTCACCATCCTCGGCTGGATGTTCGGCCGCGAGCCCAAGCGGGTGCCGATGAACACGACCACGGTCCTCATGATCCTGTTCGTGCTGGGCGCGACGGCGGCGATGCCGTTCGCCATCGCCCCGTGGCCTTCCGAGTATGAGGGCTGGATGCGGGTGCTGAAGATGTTCACCTTCTTCATCGTCACCGCCGGGCTGCTGACCGACAAGCGCCGGATCGACGGGCTGATCTGGATCATCGCCATCTCGATGGGCTACTGGGCGATCTATCAGGGCGGCGCCTCGCTGGTGACCCTGGGGCACCACAAGGCGTTCGGCCCGCCGACCACCATGATCCAGGACAACAACGCCTTTGCCGCCGCCATGCTGGTGGTGCTGCCGCTGTTCAACTACCTGCGGCTGCAGGCGCGGCACAAGCTGGTGCAGCGCGCCCTGGGGGCGGTCATGGCGCTGGCGCTGCTCACCGCGCTGGCCAGCTACTCGCGCGGCGCCCTGCTGGGGGCGGTGGCGATGGCGGGCATGATGTGGTGGCGCAGCCGCTCCAAGATGCTGGGCATCGTGCTGATTATCATGGCGGTGGTGGCGGTGCTGATGTTCATGCCGGAGGCGTGGTTCGCCCGCCTGTACCGCATCGATCATTACCACGCCCACGGCTCGGCCGCGAGCCGGCTTTACATTTGGCGCGTGGCCTGGCTGCTGGCGCTGCACCACCCGCTGACCGGGGCCGGGTTCCACGCCACCATCTATCAGTCGGTCATCAACACCATCGTGCCGAACGGGCGGCATCTGGCGATCCATTCGGTGTGGTTCCAGGTGCTGGGCGAGCTCGGCTTCCCGCTGTTCTTCATCTGGACCGGCATCACCGTGGTCGGCTGGCGCAACGCCCGACGGATCGAACGGCTGGCGCGCGGGCATGACAATCTGCGCTGGGCCGAGGATCTCGGACGATCGATGCAGAGCGCCATCGTCGCCTACGCGGTCACCGGCTCGTTCCTGCCCATCGCCTATTGGGACATCTATTTCACCACCCTTCTGGCGTTGCAGGCGGCCATCATGGTGACCGAGGCCACGCTGCGGCGCGAGGCCGCCGAGGCCTCGGGCGAGGCCCCGTGGCGCCGCGGCGGGTTGCTGCCGCCGCCGAAGCGGCCGCGCCCGGGCGCGCTGCCCGGCCGCCCGGTGCCCGCCGGATGAGCGGCATTCTCTACCTGCTGGCGCTGATCGCGGTGGCTTGGCTGGTTGCCTGGAGCATCTCCGACCCGACACGCGCCGACAAAATCTGGTGGCCGTTCGACATGAAGGGAGAGCCGGAGAAGCCGAAGCTGCGCGCCTGGCAGGCGCGGCTGCGGCCGGATATGCCACCGCGGGCCGCCCCGCCGCCGGCGCCGCCCCGCCCGCTGCGGCGCCGGTAACCGGCGATCAGTGCAGGCGCGCCCAGTTCACATGCCGGGTGCGAGGCGGCACCAGCGGTCCGGCCGCCGCCACCCGCACCGAATGCACCTGCGCCTCGAGCTCGCGTCGCCAGAAGGCCAGGAAACGCCGCAGCGCCGGATACTCCGGCACCAGATCCAGCTGCTGCCAGACGAAGCTTTGCAGCAAGCCGGGATGATCGGGCATCCGGTACAGAATCTCGGCCGTGGTCAAACGGTAGTCCTTCAGTTGCAACGCCAGCGTCATCGGCGAACTCCTCGCGTCCTTGCTGTCCTCCGCGGCGCGATCATGCCATGGGGCGCGGGGCGGGCTGCAACAAAAAAATCATACATACCAGCACTTTAGCACTCTCACCGAAGGAGTGCTGCCACCGCCTTGACAGGGCGGGGCGACGCGCCTAGATGCGTTGGCACTCCCCGAGGGGGAGTGCCAGCACCGATCAGCGGAGGAAGCTCCGGGCCCGTTCGGGACCCGCTTCTCCCGATCGTGCCGGGAAATCGTCCACCCCAGAAGACCGATCACCTCTCAGGAGCGATCCGAATGAAGTTCCGTCCCCTGCATGACCGGGTCGTGGTCCGGCGCATCGAAGCCGAGGAAAAGACCGCGGGCGGCATCATCATCCCCGACACCGCCAAGGAAAAGCCGCAGGAAGGCGAGGTTATCGCCGCCGGCCCGGGCGCGCGCAACGAACAGGGCCAGCTGGTGCCGCTGGAAGTCAAGGCCGGCGACCGCATCCTGTTCGGCAAGTGGTCCGGCACCGAGGTCAAGCTCGACGGCGAGGAACTGCTCATCATGAAGGAGTCCGACATCATGGGCATCGTCGAAGTGACCGCCGCCAAGAAGAAGGCCGCCTGACCGGCGCCTGTCGCTACTCAACGCATAAGGGATCTGAAATCACATGGCTGCCAAGGAAGTACGGTTCGGCGGCGACGCCCGCCAGCGGATGCTGCGCGGCGTCGACATCCTCGCCGACGCGGTGAAGGTGACGCTCGGTCCGAAGGGCCGCAACGTGGTGCTCGACAAGAGCTTCGGCGCGCCGCGCATCACCAAGGACGGCGTGACCGTCGCCAAGGAGATCGAGCTGGCCGACAAGTTCGAGAACATGGGCGCGCAGATGGTGCGCGAGGTCGCTTCCAAGACCAATGACCTCGCCGGCGACGGCACCACCACCGCGACCGTTCTGGCCCAGGCGATCGTGCGCGAGGGTGCCAAGGCGGTGGCCGCGGGCATGAACCCGATGGACCTCAAGCGCGGCATCGACAAGGCGGTGGTCGCCGTCGTTGACGAGCTCAAGAAGCACGCCAAGAAGATCACCACCCCTGCCGAGACCGCCCAGGTCGGCTCGATCGCCTCCAACGGCGATACCGAGGTCGGCAAGATGATCTCCGAGGCGATGCAGAAGGTCGGCAACGAGGGTGTGATCACCGTCGAGGAAGCCAAGGGCATCCAGACCGAGCTCGACGTGGTCGAGGGCATGCAGTTCGACCGTGGCTACGTGTCCCCCTACTTCATCACCAATGCCGAGAAGATGGTGGCGGAGCTGGATCAGCCCTACCTGCTGATCTTCGAGAAGAAGCTGTCCGGCCTGCAGCCGATGCTGCCGCTGCTGGAAGCCGTGGTGCAGTCCGGCCGGCCGCTGCTGATCGTGGCGGAAGACGTGGAAGGCGAGGCGCTGGCCACCCTGGTGGTCAACAAGCTGCGCGGCGGCCTGAAGGTCGCGGCGGTGAAGGCGCCGGGCTTCGGCGATCGCCGCAAGGCGATGCTGGAAGACATCGCCATCCTGACCGGCGGCCAGGTGATCAGCGAGGATCTCGGCATCAAGCTGGAATCCGTCACGCTGAACATGCTGGGCAAGGCGAAGAAGGTGCTCATCGAGAAGGAGAACACCACCATCGTCGAAGGCGCCGGCAAGAAGGAAGACATCAAGGGCCGCTGCAACCAGATCCGGGCGCAGATCGAGGAGACCACCTCGGACTACGACCGCGAGAAGCTGCAGGAGCGGCTGGCGAAGCTGGCCGGTGGCGTGGCGGTGATCCGCGTCGGCGGCGCCTCCGAGGTCGAGGTGAAGGAGCGCAAGGATCGCGTCGATGACGCGCTGCACGCGACCCGCGCCGCGGTCGAGGAAGGCATCGTTCCGGGTGGTGGCGTGGCGCTCGCGCGCGCCAGCCTGATCCTGGCGAAGCTGAAGGCCGACAACGACGACCAGCGCCTCGGCATCGAGATCGTCCGCAAGGCGCTGCAGGCGCCGCTGCGTCAGATCGCCGAGAACGCCGGCGAGGATGGCGCGGTGATCTCGGGCAAGGTGCTCGACAGCCAGGAATACAATTTCGGCTTCGACGCGCAGAGCGGCGAGTTCAAGGACCTGGTCAAGGCCGGCATCATCGACCCGGCCAAGGTGGTCCGCACCGCGCTGCAGGATGCCTCCTCGGTTGCCGGGTTGCTGGTGACCACCGAGGCGATGGTGGCCGAGAAGCCGGAGAAGAAGGCGGCGCCGATGCCCCCGGGTGGCGGCGACATGGGCGGGATGGATTTCTGATCCGTCCGGACGCCTGACGAACGAGAGGGGCGGGTCCGCGAGGGCCCGCCCTTTTTGTGGGCGGCGATGGCCCGGTTTCGACCTAACCGGTGACCGCCCGCGCCGCCGCCAGGATCGCCCCCTTGTCCCCCGCCGCGATCCGCTTCGCATCCACCAGCGCCCCGCCCATCCCCACGAAGGCCGCGCCGGCCGCCAGATAGGCCGGAACATCCACCGGCCCCACCCCGCCGGTGGGGCAGAACGCCACCCCGGGGAACACGCTGCGCAGCGCCGCGATGTGCGAAGGCCCGCCCACCGAGGCCGCCGGGAAAACCTTCACCGCATCCGCCCCCGCCGCCAGCGCCGCCCGCACCTCGGTGGGCGTCAGCGCTCCCGGCAGGAACGCCGCCTCCGCCGCGCGGCAGGGCGCGGCCAGCGCCGGATCGACCCAGGGCGAGACGACGAACCGCGCCCCCGCCGCCAGGCATGCCGTCGCCGCCGCCGCGTCCGGCACCGTGCCCGCCCCCACCAGCAGCGCCGGATCGGCCGCCAGCGCGCGGATCAGCTCGACCGCGCCCGGGATGGTCAGGGTGATCTCGAAAACCGTGAGCCCGGCCTCGCGCAGCCAGGCCACCGCGGTCGCGGCCAGCTCGGCGGTCGGCGTGCGCACCACCGGGATCACGCGCGCCGCGCGCAGCCGCTCCAGCACCGTCATGGCGCTGCCTCCCGCAGCAGGGCGTCGGCCATCACCACGCCCTGGCCCTCCGGCATCACGATCAGCGGGTTGATCTCGGCCTCCGCCACGCTCGGCAGCGCGGCGAGGCGGGAAAACGCGGCGATCGCGCGCGCCAGCGCCGGCAGATCGCCGCGCGCCAAGCCGCGATAGCCGCGCGCCGGGGCAAGCCCCTTCACGGCTTGGATCATCTCCATCGCCTCGGCTTCGCCAACCGGGGCCAGCCGCAGCACCAGGTCGCGATAGACCTCGGCCAGCACGCCGCCGGCGCCGAGCAGGACCACCGGGCCAACCGTGGGATCGCGGCGGTAGCCCAGGATTGCCTCGGCCACCCCGCGCGCCATGGGCTGCGCCAGGAAGCTGCGCGCCGCCATGCCCAGCCGCGCCCGCATCTCCGCCCCGCGCGCGGCGAGCGATGCCGCGTCCGGCAGGTTCAGCGCCACCGCGCCCATTTCCGTCTTGTGGGCAAGCGCGGGGCCGGCCGCTTTCAGCGCCACCGGATAGGCGAGATCGGCGGGCGGGGCGGCGGGGTCGATGGCGCGGGCGGTGTCGGCCAGGCCCAGGGCGGCGAACACCGCCCGCGCGCCGGGCTCGTCATCGGCCGCCGCCAGCAACCCGGCCGCGGTGGAGAGGTCGCCCAGGTCGGCAGCCGCGCGTGGGGCTCGCCAGTCGAGGAAGGCGCGGATCGCGTCGGCGCAGGGTTCGGGGTTGCGGAAGGCGGCGATCCCGGCCTCGGTCAGCAGGCGCAGGGAGGCTTCGGCATGCGGCACCAGGAACGCCGCGACCGGATGCGGGCCGGTGGAGGCGACGATGCCGGAGACCGCATCCTGCGGGCGGAACTGCGCCGAGGAGCCGATCACCGCCACCGCCAGGTCGGCGTCCGGCGCGGCGCGGGCTTCCGACAGCGCGGTGGCGACCGCGTCGCGGCCCATGCCGGCCAGCGTCGTGTCCAGCATATGCGCGGTGGCGATGCCGGCGATGCCGAGCCGATCGACCACCATCGCCCCGCCGCCGCCGGTGGTGGTGACCACCCGCACCGCGCGCTTCGGCGCCGCGAGCGGGCGGCGGCCGAGCAGCAGCGGCGGGAGTTCCAGCAGCGCCTCGATGGTGTCGACGCGGACGATGCCGTGGGCGCGGAAGAACGCATCCGCCGCGGCGTCGGAGCCGGCCATGGCGCCGGTATGGGTGGCAGCGAGCCTTGCCCCCGGC
>DAHWNE010000073.1 GCA_027340195.1 Acetobacteraceae bacterium
GCTGCCCATCATCGGGGCGCGCGCCGGCGACGCCCGGCTGATGGCCGCCGCCCCGGCGCTCGCGATCGGTCAGCTGATCACCATGATCGTCTCGTTCGGCTGCCTGATCTGGAGCTCGGTGGTCAGCGATTTCTCGGTCTATGACGTGGCGATGAACTCGGCCTCGAACGAGCCGCTGTTCTATCGGATCACCGGCGTCTGGGGGAACCACGACGGCTCGATCCTGCTGTGGTGCCTGGTGCTGGCGCTTTGCGGCGGCGCGGTCGCGCTGTTCGGGCGCAACCTGCCCTCGGCGCTGCGCGCGCGGGTGATCGGCGCGCTCGGCATCGTTTCGGCCGGGTTCCTGCTGTTCACCCTGACCGCCTCCAACCCGTTCCGCCGGCTCTGGCCGCCGCCGGTGCAGGGGGCCGCGATCAACCCGCTGCTGCAGGACCCCGGCCTCGCGGTGCATCCGCCGATCCTCTACATCGGCTATGTCGGCTTCTCGATCCCGTTCGCCTTCGCCGTGGCCGCGCTGCTGGAAGGCCGGGTCGATCCGATGTGGGGCCGCTGGGTGCGGCCCTGGACGCTGGCGGCCTGGTGCTTCCTGACCTGCGGCATCGCGCTCGGCTCCTGGTGGGCCTATTACGAGCTCGGCTGGGGCGGCTTCTGGTTCTGGGACCCGGTCGAGAACGCCTCGCTGCTGCCCTGGCTCACCGGCACCGCGCTGCTGCACTGCGCGATCGTGGTGGAAAAGCGCGACACGCTGAAGGTCTGGGCGGTGCTGCTGGCGATCGCCACCTTCTCGCTCAGCCTGTGCGGCACCTTCATGGTCCGCTCCGGCATCCTGAACTCGGTGCACAGCTTCGCGGTGGACCCCACCCAGGGCGTGTTCATCCTGACCCTGCTCGCCATCACCATCGGCGGGTCGCTGGCACTGTTTGCCTGGCGGGCGCCGACCCTGGCCGCCACCGGCGTGTTCGCGCCGATCTCGCGCGAGGGCGCGCTGGTGGTCAATAACGTGCTGCTCTGCGCGATCTGCGCGGTGGTCTTCACCGGCACCGGCTACCCGCTGCTGGCCGCGGTCTTCCACGAGCAGCTCAGCGTCGGCCCGCCCTATTTCCACCTGACCGTGGTGCCGCTGCTGATCCCGCTGTTCGCCGCCATGAGCGTCGGCCCCGTGCTGCCCTGGAAACGCGCCCGCCTGGCGCCCGCCCTGCTGCGCCTGTGGTGGGCCGCCGCCGCCGCCGCCCTGGTCGGCATCGCCGCCGAAGCCGGGCTCCACAAAGCCTTTGCCGCCGGCGGCTTCGCCGGCGCCACCTGGCTGATCCTGGGCGCCTTCGCCGAGCTGGTCGAGCGCACGAGGCTGTTTCGCACCTCCGCCGCCGGCTTCTGGTCCCGGCTGCGCGCCCAGCCGCTGGGCGTCTGGGGCGCGGCCATCGCCCACGCCGGGCTCGGGGTGACGGTGGCCGGCATCGCCGGCATGTCGCTCGCCCAGGCCACCATCGTCGCCGTCCGCCCGGGCCAGACCATCGGCTTCGGCGGCTATCAATGGACCCTGCTCGACGAGCGCGACGTGCCCGGGCCCGACTACATCGCCCATGTGGCGGACCTGCGGATCAGCCGCGACGGCCGGACCCTGGCGGTGGTCCACCCGTCGGTGCGAACCTTCCCGGAATCGCACCAGTCGGTGACGGATACCGCGATCAAGACCAACCTGCTGCGCGACCTCTACATCGCCATGGGCGGCGAACAGAACGGCGCGGTGGTGCTGCGGCTGCACGTCAACACGCTCGCCCCGTTCGTCTGGCTGGGCGCGCTGGTGATGGCGGCGGGCGGGGCGCTGTCGCTGGTGGACCGCCGCCTGCGCGTCGGCGCCCCGGCCCGTCGCGCCGCGCCCCACGGCGCGCCGGCCTGAAGCCATGGATACGATCGCCCGCCGCCGGCTGCTGATGCTCGGCCCGCTGGTCGTGGCCGGGGCCGGCAGCGCGGTCTTCTGGGAGCTGCTGGCGCGCATGCGGACCGGCAGCTACAACCCGCATCTGCTGAAATCCATGCTGGTCGGCAAACACCTGCCGAGCTTCTCCCTGCCCGGACAACCGCCCTCGGCCGGCTTCTCCAATACCGACGTCACCGCCGGCCCGCTGCCCGCGCTGGTCAATTTCTTCGCCTCATGGTGCATCCCCTGCGTCGAGGAAATGAACGAGCTGATGCACCTGAAAGCCCAGGGCGTGACCATCTGGGGCATCGCCTACAAGGACAAGATCGACGCCACCGCCGCCTTCCTGATGCGCCGCGGCAACCCCTACCACCGCGTCGCGCGCGACGCCGACGGACGAACCGCCATCAACTTCGGCCTCTACGGCGTGCCCGAAACCTACCTCGTCGACCGCACCGGAATCGTCCGCCTCCGCTACGCCGGCGCGCTCACCGCCTCCGCCATCCTGCCCGAACTGCGGAAATGGGGGTGGGCGTGATCGGGATGGGGTGGTGGGGCGGGAAGGAAGGCCAGGGGGGCGCTGCCCCCCTGGACCCCCCGCCAGGGGGTCGGCCCCCT
>DAHWNE010000097.1 GCA_027340195.1 Acetobacteraceae bacterium
AGGAACAGGCTGCCGGTGTCGGCGGCCTCGAAGCGGCCGGCGCGGCGGCGGGTGGCGGAGGTGAAGGCACCGGCCTCGTGGCCGAACAGTTCGGCGTCCAGCAGCGCCTCCGGCAGGGCGGCGCAGTTGAGGGTGACGAACGGGCGGTCCCAGCGCGGGGAGAGATAGGCGAGGCGGGCGGCGATCAGCTCCTTGCCGGTGCCCCGCTCGCCCACCACCAGGACCGGGCGGTCGAGCGGGGCAAGGCGGGAGACATGGGCCAGCATGTCGAGGAAGGCGGGGGATTCGCCGAGCGGGGTCGGCGGAGTGGGGGGAATCGCCATGATACGGCGGATTTTACCATAATCCGGCGAAAATCGCCACCATGCCCGCGCCCGGGACCCGAAAAACCATTCCGAATCAACGCCATGACCGCTGGCACGATTGCTGCTGACACTCCGGCACGCCACCGAGGAACCACGCCATGGGCATCTTCTCCCGCCTCTCCGACATCGTGAACTCCAACCTCAACGCCATCCTCGCCCGCGCCGAGGATCCGGAGAAAATCATCCGCCTGATCGTGCAGGAAATGGAGGACACGCTGGTCGAGGTGCGCTCGGCCGCCGTGCGCGGCATCGCCGAGCGCAAGGAACAGGAACGCCGGGTCGAAACCCTGCACCGCGAGGTCGCGGAATGGGAGCGCAAGGCCGAGCTCGCCCTCACCCGCGGACGGGAGGACCTGGCGCGCGGCGCGCTGGCCGCCAAATCCCGCGCCGCCGCCGCGCTGGCCGAGGCCGAGCGCCAGCTCGCCCAGCTCGCCGAGGTGCTGACCCGCCAGAACGAGGACATCGCCCGCCTGCAAGCCAAGCTCGACGACGCCCGCGCCCGCCAGCGCGCGCTGATCGCCCGCCACCAGACCGCCGCCAACCGGCTGCGGCTGCGCCGCAACCTGTTCGACCAGCGCATCACCGACGCCTTCGCCCGGTTCGAGCAGGTGGAGCGCGCGCTCGACGAGGCGGAGGGCAAGGTGGAATCCTTCGATCTCGGCCGCAAACCCGCGCCGGAGGACGATTTCGCGCAGTGGGAACAGGATGCCGCGGTGCAGGACGAGCTCGACCGGCTGAAGGCGCGGCTGGGCAACCGGCTGCCGGCGACGCCGGCCTCGGCGATGCCGGCCAAGGGCTGACCGATGATGGTCATGATCCTTGGCATCCTGTTCGTCCTGGTGGTGGCGCCGATCTGGATCGTGGCGCACTACGCCACGCATTGGCGCACCGGGCGGATGCTCTCGCGCGAGCATGAGCGCGCGCTGGCCGACCTCGCCGAGCTCGCCACCAAGCTGGAAGCGCGGATGGACGCCCTGGAACGCGCCCTCGGCCCCGAGGCGGGAGGCGGGCGATGAGCGGGGCGGCGGACCGGTTCCGCATCTGGCGCGATACCGACCACGCCTGGGTGGCGGGCGTCTGCGCGGGGCTGGCCGATTATCTGGGGCTGGCGCCGGCGCTGGTGCGCGCGCTCACCGTGCTGGCGCTGATCTTCTTCACCCTGCCCACCGCGGTGGGCTACGCGATCGCCGTGTTCGTGCTGAAGCCGAAACCGCCGGCGCTGTTCGCCGACCCGGCGCAGGAAGCGCTGTGGCGCGGGCTGCGCACCGACCCGGCCGGCACGCTCGCGTCCGTCACCGCCCGGCTGCGCGCGCTGGATGCGCGCCTCGCCCGCGCGGAACGTGCGGTCACCGCCAGCGATTTCGACCTGCGCCGGCGCTTCCGCGACCTTGGCGCCTGAACCGGAGGACCGACGCGATGCGCCTGTTGCTGAATATCCTGTGGGTGCTGCTGGGCGGCGTGTGGATGGCGCTGGCTTGGGTGCTGGCGGGGGTGCTGATGGCGATCACGATCGTCGGCCTGCCCTGGACCCGCGCCGCCTTCGCCATCGCCCGCTACACCTTCCTGCCGTTCGGGTTCCGCACCGTCCGGCGCGACCGGATCGGCCACCCCGATCTCGGCACGGGCGCGCTGGGGGTGGTGGGGAACGTGATCTGGCTGCTGCTGGCCGGCTGGTGGCTGGCGCTGGGCCACCTGATCGCCGCCGTGCTGCTGGCGGTGACGCTGATCGGGATCCCGTTCGCCTGGGCCCATCTCAAGCTGGCCGGACTCGCGCTGTGGCCGATCGGGCGGGAGGTGGTGGCGATCGATGACCCGCGGCTCGCGCCGCCGATTGCCAGCGCGGGGCGGCGCTGGTAGGGAACCCGCGCGGTCGGAGCGTAGCGCAGTCTGGTAGCGCATCAGTCTGGGGGACTGGGGGTCGTGGGTTCAAATCCCGCCGCTCCGACCATCCCCCCGATGCTCGCGGCGGCCCGATGCTCGCGGCGGAACGTCACCACCAGCACGTCGCGGGCGCCGGGCCGATCCGCCCGCTCCGGCACCACCGGCGTCACCCCGTGCATCACCCGGTTGTCATCGACGAAGGCGGCGTCGAACGGCTCGGTCAGGGTGAAGCTGCCAAGCGGGTGGCGGGCCAGGTCGGTCACCGTGGTCACCCCCTCGCGCACGCCATCCCGCCCGACCAGCAGCACCAGCACGTGATCCACCCCGTCCTGGTGCGTCCCCTCCGGCGTCGGCCGGCCCGGGGCGTCGGCGCGGGCCTCGATGCGGAACTGATGCACCTCGATATGCCAGGCCTCGGCCGCTGTCAGCCGGTCGAACACGGCGCGGCAGAAGCCCAGGATGGTGGTCAGGCTGGGGCCGGCGCCGAGTGCCGCATCCACCGGCGCGAACCAGCGCTGCACGCCCCCGTTCAGCGGGTTGTAGTCGCGGCTCTGGTAGTGCGGCTGATGCGGCTTGCGGCGGATGCCGGCGGCATCGGCGGCGAAGGCGGCGTGCCGACGTTTCCGGTAGCGCCCGCCATCGGCCATGTAGGTATCCAGCCCCAGGTCGTTCCAGCTGGCGGCGAAGTCCGGCCAGTCTTGCAGGGAGCCGAATGCGCCCAGCGCGGCGCGCATGGCGGCGGCCTCGACGAAGGCGAAGCCGGCGGCGGCGATGCGGGCGGCGAGATCAGCCGGGGTCATGTGGCGCCTCCGCCGGCGGCGCCGGCAGCAGCAGGGTCTGGCTGGGGTTGTAGAGCGGGATCCCGAGTTCCTGGAACCGCAGCTTGACCCGGCGGTTGAACTCCCGCTGCACCGGCCAGCGGCCGGTGTCGGTGCACGGGATCTGCCCGGCCAGGGTGACCGCCGCGCCGTCCAGCTTGTCCACCCCCCAGAGTTGCAGCTCGGAAAGCATCATCGGCGCGTAGGTCGCCTCCTTGCGCATGGCCGAGGCGATCGCTTTCAGCTCCGCCCCGGCGCGGTCGGAATCGGCCGAATAGGCCAGCGTGACCGATACCGCCGCATTGCCCAGGCCACGATTGGTGTTGGTGACGCTGGTCACCGAGCTGAACGGGATGATGTGGACCGAGCCATCCCCCGCGCGCAGGCGGATGGTGCGCACCGAGAGATTCTCGACCGAGCCCGACAGGCCCGAAACCGTCACCCAGTCGCCCACCTGCATGGCGTTTTCCAGCAGCAGGAAGATGCCGGTGATGAGGTCCTGCACCAGCTTCTGCGAACCGAAGCCGATCGCCACGCCGACGATCCCGGCCCCCGCCAGCAGCGGCGCGATATCGATGCCGATCTGCGACAGCACGGTGAGGCCGGCGACGACGCCCACCGCGACGGTCAGCGCCGAGCGCAGCAGCGGCAGCAGGGTCCGCAGCCTGGCCGCGCGGGCGCTGTGCGCCTCCCGGGTCAGGCGCGCCAGATGCGCCTGCATGGCCGCGTTGGCGCCCTCCCAGACCACCAGCGCCACGAGCACGGTGAAGCCGATGGTGCCGATGCCGCTCACCATCCGCTGGCCCAGGGCGGAACCGGTGGCCCAGCCGATCACCGCCACCCCCAGCAGTTCCAGCATCAGCACCAGCCCGGCCAGCAGCACCAGGGCGCGCACCAGGCCGGTCACGATCGGGTGATAGAGCGCGAGCCGCGCTTCCAGCCCGGGATAGCGGTCGGCGACGGCGGGCCCCGGGCGCAGCGCCCGGGTCAGCAGCCCGTGCAACTCGCCCTGCACGATGCGGGTGCCCACCGCGACCAGGATGACCACCACCAGCCCGCGCAGCATGGTGGCGTAGCCGTGGCGCAGCTCGATCGCCCAGACCAGCCATTCCGCCGTGAGCAGCGCCAGCAGCACCCAGTGCCAGACCGGCGCCAGCGCGTTGCGCAGCCGCGCCGTCGGGCCGGTGCTGCCTTCCGGCGCGCGCAGCCAGGCCCGCACCGGCCGGCGCTTCTGGAAGATCATCACGGCGAAGAACACATGGTTCACCAGGCCGGCGAGCTTCAGCAGCGTATCGGCCGCGGTGGGCGACATCCCGAGCAGCAGCGCGACCTGCTCGATCGCGTAGCCGAACGAGGCCACCGCGATGATCCGGGTCAGCCAGAGCAGGGTCCAGGCGGCGGTGGCATCGCTCATGCGCAGGATGCGCAGGCGCGGCGCGTCGGGCGCGACCAGCAGGCGGACCAGCGCCACCGCCGCCCGCCAGAGCGCGTAGCCGTCCACCAGCGCCAGCACGATCAGCCGCGGCGCGTCCGATCCGCCGAGGCCGGTGGCGGCGGCGACATGGCCGACAACGGCGAAGGCCAGGATCGGCAGCAGGTCGCGGCCGAAGCGGCGCAGCGCCTCGCCCAGACGGAGCAGCCGGTCACGGATGCGTTCGCGCCGGTCGGAGAGCTCGGTCTCGCCGGCCTCGGCATCGGCCTCGGCGACGGTATCGGGCGCGGGCGCGGCGGGTTCGGGGGCGAGGCCGGCGGATTCGCCGATGGTCTCGGTCTCGACGTCGGGGACGTCCCGGCCGGCGCGCCGGGCCGGCGGCACCCGCGGCAGCAGGCGGCGGAGGGCGAACTCGGCGGCGAGGCCCAGCGCCATCACCACCACCACCCGCCAGGCGGCCTCCTGCGCCAGCGCCCGGGCCAGCGGGTCGGTCACCATGATGGTGGCCCAGCTCCAGAGCAGCGGCAGGGAGCGGGCGGCCTGGACCGCATGGGTGGCGCGGGCGGAGACGTTGGCGAGGAAGCGCGAGGCGCCGAGCAGCACCGCCGCGCCGAGGCCGTTGGGGTTGAGGCGGACCGGCGGCTTGATGACCGAAGCGGCCGCGGGGGCGGCGGGCTTCGCGGCCGGCGC